>JAEWRC010000131.1 GCA_023460175.1 Actinomycetes bacterium | reverse complement strand
CGTTCCGACTTGGGGATGGCCTGCACCACGGTGACGGACGGGCGCGGCGCGACCACGCTGCGCCGGGCCAGCACCCGGGCGGACAGTTCGCGCTTCGCGGTGCCCTCGACGACGCAGTCGGCCAGCTCGCCGGCGCCGTCACCGAGCACGATGTGCTCACCGGGACGCAGCCGGCGCACCGTCGCGGCGTGGAACCCCTCGTCGCCGTCGACGACGGCGATCCCGCCGACGTCGGGCAGGTGATCGACGTAGAACAGCGCGTGGGAGATCGGGGCCACCCTCCGGTGTCAGCGGCCGGAGAAGGTTTCGCGCAGCCGACTGAAGATGCCGCCGCCGTTGTTCTGACCGGCCGCGGCGGCCGAGCGGATCTGGGCGACGTCGCGGCCGCGGTTCTCCTTGAGCTTGCGCAGCAGCTCGGTGTCAGCCTGGTCGAGCTTGGCCGGCACCACCACGTCGACGTGCGCGTGCAGGTCACCGCGGACCCCGGAGCGCAGATGCGGCATGCCGTGACCGCGCAGGGTGATCACCGCGTCCGGCTGGGTGCCCGGCGGGATGACGATCTCGACCGCGCCGTCGAGAATGTCGTCGACGGCCACCGTGGTGCCCAGCGCCGCGTCGACCATCGGCACCTCGACGGTGCAGTGCAAGTGGTCGCCCTCGCGGACGAAGATGTCGTGGGCCTGCTCGTGCACCTCAACGTACAGGTCGCCGGCCGGGCCGCCGCCGGGGCCCACCTCGCCCTGGGCGGCCAGCCGCACCCGCATGCCGTCGCCGACACCGGCGGGGATCTTCACGCTGATCTCCCGGCGGGACCGCACCCGGCCGTCGCCGCCGCAGCGGTGGCACGGATCGGGAATCACCTCGCCGACCCCACGGCAGGTGGGGCACGGCCGGGAGGTCATCACCTGGCCCAGCAGCGACCGCTGCACGCTGGACACCTCACCCAGCCCGCCGCAGGTGTCGCAGGAGGCCGGCTTGGAGTCACCGTGGGTACCCTTGCCGTGGCAGCGGTCGCACAGCACCGCGGTGTCGACGGTGACCTGCTTGGTCACGCCCGTCGCGCACTCGGCGAGATCGAGCCGCAGCCGCAGCAGCGAGTCCGAGCCGGGACGAACCCGGCCGACGGGGCCGCGCGAGGCGGTGCCGCCACCGAAGAACGCCTCGAACACGTCGCCGAGGCCGCCGAAGCCGCCCGGGAATCCGGCGCCGTTGCCCGCCGCGCTGTCCAGCGGGTCACCGCCGAGGTCGACGATGCGCCGCTTCTCCGGATCCGTCAGTACCTCGTAGGCCACCGAGATCTCTTTGAACCGGGCCTGCGCCTCCTCGTCGGGGTTGACGTCGGGATGCAGCTCCCGGGCCAGCTTGCGATAGGCCCGCTTGAGCTCCGCATCACTGGCGCCCTTGCTCACGCCGAGCAGACCGTAATAGTCGCGTGCCACTCGTGTTCCCCACACTTCTCTGACTAGCCGGGCGGGCGCCCTTAACGGGTGCCCAAAACCTCACCGATGTAAAGAGCAACTGCGGCGACGCTGGCGATGGTTCCCGGATAATCCATCCGGGTGGGTCCGAGCACCCCCATGCCGCCGTAGACCGTGTCCATTGTGCCGTACGTCGTGGACACCACCGACGTCCCGGCCATCTGCTCGGTGCCGGAGGCCATCTGCGCCTCGTGCCCGATGCGCACCGTGACCTTGCCGGCCTCCTGCTTGGCGGCCAGCAGCTTGAGCACCACGACCTGCTCCTCGAGTGCCTCGAGCACCGAGCGCAGCGAGCCGCCGAAGTCCGCGGTGTTGCTCGTCAGGTTCGCCGTCCCGCCGGTGAGGAGACGTTCCTCACGGTGTTCGACCAGCGACTCGAGCAGCACCGTCGCCGAGCGGCCGACGGCGTCGCCGAACCCGCCGGTGCCGTCGAGTTGGCTGGCCAGGTCGGCCACCGCCACCGAGGCCGCGGCCATCTTCTTGCCGTCGAGGGCCTTGCCGAGCAGGTCCCGCAGCTGGCCGAGCTGATGTTCGTCGATGGCGTCGCCGAGTTCGACGATGCGCTGATCCACCCGGCCCGAATCGGTGATCACCACCAGCAGCAGCCGGGCCGGCGACAGCGCCACCACCTCGATGTGCCGCACCGTCGACGACGACAGCGTCGGATACTGCACCACGGCGACTTGGCGGGTCAGCTGCGCCAGCAGCCGCACCGAGCGACGCAGCACGTCGTCGAGGTCGACGCCGGATTCCAGGAAGTTCAGGATGGCCGTGCGTTCCGGGGACGACATCGGCTTGACGTTGTCGAGCCGGTCGACGAACTCGCGGTAGCCCTTCTCGGTGGGCACCCGCCCGGAGCTGGTGTGCGGCTGGGCGATGTAGCCCTCGGCCTCGAGCACAGCCATGTCGTTGCGGATCGTGGCGCTCGAGACCCCGAGATTGTGGCGCTCCACCAGGGCCTTGGAGCCGATCGGCTCCTTGGTCGACACGAAGTCGGCGACGATGGCGCGAAGCACTTCGAAGCGACGATCATCGGCACTGCCCATGCCCGGAACCACCCTTCTGTAGCGCGTACCCAACCGGCGTTGGCCCCATTTTACGATCCGGGCCGTTCATGGGGCCGATCACCGGTTAGCCTCAAGGGGTCCATGTCGAGCTGGGGGCATGCACGGGAAGACGACGCTGGAATGATTTTCAAGGGTGTCCGGGACGGGAAGCCCTACCCCGACCATGGCCTGACCCACCGCGACTGGTCGAAGATCCCGCCTCGGCAGATCCGCCTCGACGAGCTGGTGACCACCACCACGGTGCTGGCGCTGGACCGGCTGCTCTCCGAGGACTCGACGTTCTACGGCGATCTTTTCCCGCACGCCGTGCGGTGGCAGGGCATCGTCTACCTCGAGGACGGCCTGCACCGCGCCGTGCGGGCCGCGCTGCGCAACCGCACGATCTTGCACGCGCGGCTGTTCGACATGGACCTGCTGGCCCCGGCCTGAACTATCCGCGCAGGGCCTCGCGCAGCGTCCGCGGCCGGATGTCGCTCCAGTTCTGTTCGACGTAGGCCAGGCAGTCGGCCCGCGAGGCCTCACCGAACACGCTGCGCCAGCCGGCCGGCAGCTCGGCGAACGCCGGCCACAGGCTGTGCTGCTCCTCGTCGTTGACCAGCACGTAGAAGGTGCCGTTCTCGTCATCGAAGGGGTTGGTGCTCATAGCTTCTCCTACTCGCGCGGTCGTGGTGGTCGGTCAGGTCGGCGCCCAGCACCCGGTCGGACAGCAGTCCCAGGCAGCTCAGGTTCGGGAATCCGGGACCCTGGTTGAGTCCGGACAGGTTGGGCAGGAACAACTTCGGGGTCAGGTGCGAGACGGCCAGGTCGTAGCCGACCGACTCCTGCAGCCGGTCGCCGGTCATCGGGCCGCCGAGCCCCAGCTCGATGAGGTCCAGCGCGTCCTGATTGAACAGCTCGGTGAACCACAGCGCGTCGGCGCCCGAGCCGTCGATCACCAGGTCGAAGCCGTGCACGGTCTCCAGCGACTCGCCGGCGCGGTCGCTGTGCAGCGTCAGCCGGATCTGCTCGTCGCGGGCCACCGCGTGGGCCACCCGGCCGCGCAGGTGCCGGATCCGGTCGTCGGCCAGCAGCGCGTCCTGCACCCGCGCCGAGAACACCCCGCGGTCGGTCCGCGCGATGGCGTCCTTGCGCTCGGCCAGCGTCAGACCCGACCAGTGCGTGGGGTCGGAGAACAGCGTGTTCTCGAAGAACCCCTCCCCGCGGGTGAACAGCGTCACCTGCGGCGAGATGACCGTGATGGTCGAAACGCGGTGCGCGAAAAGCTCGTTGAGGATGGCCGCGGCGGTCTCGCCGCCGCCGATCACCACCACCCGCTCGGCGCTGATGCGTTCGTGGGCCGCGGCGCGATGCCAGAACTCGGCGATCGACAGCACCCGCGGATTGCCGGGCAGGATCGACTTCTCGGGCTGGCCGGGCCCGGTGACCATGATCGCGTCGGCCCGGATCGTGGTGCCGTCGGTGCCCAGCGCCCAGCGGCGGCCGTCCACCCCGATGCTGCTGACCTCGCCGCGCAGCACGTTCATGTTGACGTTGTCGGCGACCCACTTCAGGTACTGCGCCCACTTGCGGTGGGCGGGGGCGGGCCGGCCGCGATCGATCCATTCGGCGAACTGCCCGGTGGCCACCAGGTAGGACTGCCAGCTGTAGCGCATCATGCGCTCGTCGAGTTCGCCGTTGCGCCGCGGGACCAGCGAGGACCGGTACGGGAACCCGACGTCCTTCTCCGGTCCGGTGCCCAACCGGTGGTTGCCGTCGGTCCAGCCGCCGGCCGGTTGCCAATTGGCCGCCACCGCACTGCGTTCCACGGCGACGACGTCGGGAACCGCGACGCCCATGTCGCGCAGGACGGCGGCCTTGGCGGCCACGGCGACCGCCTTGGGTCCGGCGCCGATGATTGCCAGCGTCCCGGTCATGATGCGACCTCCCTTGCCACGTCGGTGAGTGCGTCCTCCCACAGCGATTGCAGGACGGTGATGTCGTCGGCGGTGAAGATGTCCGGCAGCGCGCGCCACTGGGTGGCCAGCACCGGCGTCCCGTCGGCGGCGTCCAGCATCACCGCGGCGGTGACGGTGAGCTCGTGCAGCACCGCCAGTTCCGGCTCCGGCAGCAGCGAGGCGCCGGCGAGCAGGGTGCGGTCCAGTTCGGCCGACCCGCCGCGGGCCGCCTCGGTGCGGCCCAGGTAGTTCAGCATGATCTGCGGCTCGGCGTGCTCGCGCAGCTGCGCACCGGTGTCGGCGCGCAGGTAGCGCAGCAGACCGTAATCGATGCCGTCGCCCGGGATCTGGGGCAACCCGGGCTCCGGGGCGACCCGGACCGGGTAGATGGCGCTGAACAGGCCCACGGTCTCGCCGATGTCGGTGCTGCCGTCGGGGTCGACGACGGTCTCGGCCCGGCCGTGGGTTTCCAACGCCAGCAACGGGGTCGGGGTGTCCTGCCCGCGTCGGCGGCGCCAGGCCGTCACCATCCGCGAGGCCGCGGCGGCCAGCAGATCGGTCATCGGCACCGACGACCCCACCAGCCGTTCGGTGACCTCGCGGCCGCTCATCGACAGGCTGACCTGAAGGTGCGCGGCGCGGTCGGCCTGCGGGCGGATCCGCCGGGTCCCGAGGTCGGGGTCCGGCCCGCGCAGCTGCGACAGCCAAAACTCGCAGGTGTCGAGTTTGAGGGCGCGCTCGCCCAGGCGGTGCGACCACTGCCGGTAGCCGGAGTGCTCGCGCACCGCCACGGGCTGATGCCCGTCGGCCAGCGCGTGCCAGCCCGCGTCGATTTCGCCGATCAGGATGCGCCACGACGCCGGGTCGAGCGCGAGCACGTGCGCGGTGAGCACCAACACGCCGGGCCCGTCGTCCTCGCGGACCCAGACCGCCGACAGCAGCCGGCCCCGTTCCGGGTCAAGGCTTTCCACCGCCGTGGCGGTCTGTTCGACGACGGTGGCCGCCAGGTCGGCGCCGGCGGCGACCTCGGTGAACACCTCGGCGGGTTCGGGGTCGGGCACCAGCGTCATGGTCGCGCGGTCGAGCCGGCAGCGCAGCACCTCGTGGCCGGCGACGATCGCGGCCAGCACCGCACGCAGCTGCTCACCGGTGGTGCCCTGCGGCAGGCGGATCGCCTCGGTCTGGGCCAGCCGCCGCGGTGAGCCGTACTCGTAGAGCCAATGCACGTTGGGCAACACCGGGATCGGGCTACCGTCGGTTGCGCCTTCTGCGGCGGCGGCGGGCGCGGCGGCTTCGGCGTCGATGGCGGCGGCCAGCTCGCGGATGGAACCGCATTCGAGCATCAGCCGGGCCCGCAACGGAATTCCACGGCGGCGCGCGGCCTGCACGACCGACAGCGCGACGATGCTGTCCAGGCCCATCGACAGCAGGTCGGCGGCGACATCGACGACGGGTGTCTCCAGCAGTTCGGCGACCACCTCGGCCAGCGCGGCCTCGGTCTCGGTTTCCGGTTTCGCGACCGGTCCGTCATCGGTGTCACCGTCCGCAGCCGCCAGCGCCCGCTCGTCGACCTTGCCGTGCGAGGTCAGCGGCAACTCGTCGAGCACCACGATGCGGTGCGGCACCAGGTAGCGCGGCAGCCGGGTGGTCAGCATGGCCCGGACCTCGGCGACGGGCAGTTCGGTGCCGCCGGTGGCGACGTAGGCGATCAGGCGCGGGCCGCTGCGGTGTGCCCGGACCGCGACGTGGGCGGTCTGGATCAGCGGATGGGTCAGGAGTGCCGCGGTGATCTCGCCGGGTTCCACCCGGTAGCCGCGGATCTTGACCTGATCGTCGGAGCGGCCCAGATACTGCAGCGTCCCGTCCGCGTTGCGGCGCACCACATCTCCGGTGCGGTACATCCGCGCGCCCGGGTTGGCGGGGTCGGCGACGAACCGCCCGGCCGTCTCGCCGGGGCGGCCCAGATAGCCGCGGGTCACCTGCGCACCGGACAGGTACAGCTCCCCGGCCACCCCGTCGGGCACCGGACGCAGCCAGGAGTCCAGCACCTGGGCGCGGGTGTCGGTGGTGGGCCGGCCGATGGTCGGCTGCGGGTGTTCGGCGATGGGGGCCACCACGGCCTCGACCGTTGTCTCGGTGGGCCCGTAGCAGTTGTAGGCGGTCATGCCGGTGCGCCCGCACGCCGCGCGGATGTTGCGCCAGGTGCCGATGCCGATGGCCTCGCCGCCGAGGGCCAGCACCGTCAGCGGCACCCGGGTCAGCAGGCCGACGTTGTAGAGCTGGGCGAACATCGACGGCGTGGTGTCGATCAGGTCCACCCCATGCCGGTCGATGACGTCCACCAACGCGTCGGCGTCACGTTGGACGGCGTCGCCGACGATGTGCACGCTGTGCCCGTCGAGCAGGCCGGCCAGCGGCTGCCACGCCGCGTCGAAGGTGAACGACCAGGCGTGCGCGATCCGCAGCGGCCGGGAAAGCCGGGCCGCCGCGGGGCGCAGCACCTTCTCGGCGTGGTCGGCCGCATACGACAGCACCGCGCCGTGAGTCCCGATGACGCCCTTGGGTTTTCCGGTGGTCCCGGAGGTGAAGACGGCATAGGCGGCGTGCTCGGGGCCGGTCTGCGCGGGCCGATAGTCCGCGGGCGGCTCCGGGCTCTCAGCGGGCCAGTCGGCGTCGATGACCACCCTGGCATCGCTCTGGGCGATGATGTCGGCGATCCGCTCGGCCGGCATCGCCGGGTCCAGCGGGACGATCATGCCGCCGGCCTTGAGCACCGCGAACATGGCGATCACGTACTGCGGGCCACGCGGGAGGTTGATCGCCACCGGTGCCTCGCCGGCCACGCCGCGGGCCACCAGTGCCGCGGCCAGCCGGTCGGCGGCGCGGTCGAGTTCGGCATAGCTGAGTTCACCGTCGGCGTGGCTCAGAGCCACCGCGTCGGGGTGGCGGGCGGCGATCTGCGCGAACCTCAGGTGTACGCCCGCGGCGCCGTCCGAGCCGGACACCGCGGCGGCGGCCGGGGCGGTCCGGGCCGCGGCGCGGATGCGGTCGACTTCGTCGGCGAACAGGGTGCTGACCTCGCGAAGCGGGCTGTCCCAGTGCGTGATCAGATCTTGTGCGGTCGCGATGACCCGGCGGCCGAGTTCGGCCTCGTCGACGGGTCCCAGCGCACCCTCGAGCGTCTCGACCAGCACGGTGAGCTCACCGTCGGTCAGATGCGCGGCGATGGTCACCGGGAAGTGCGACAGGCTCTCCAACGCGGCGGGGGTGAATGTTGCGCCGTTGGCGGTGAATTCGCCACCGCCCACCAGCCCACCGGGCGGGAAGTTCTCGTAGACCAGCAGGGTGTCGAACAGTTCGCCGACGCCGGCCAGCCCGCGCAGTTCGTTGTGCGCCAGGTAGCTGTGGTCGCGCAGTTCGGCGGCGGTGCGCTGCAGCGCCGTGCACTGCTCCCCCACGGCGCGGCGCGGGTCCAGCGCGATCCGCAGCGGAACCGTGTTGACGAACAGGCCGACCATCGATTCCACCCCGGACAGTTCGTCGGGGCGGCCGGACACCGTCATCCCGAAGACCACGTCGTGGCGGTCGGTGAACACCGAGAGCACCGCGGCCCAGGCCATCTGGACCAGGGTGTTCAGGGTCACCCGGCGGGCGCGGGCGGCCTCGGCCAGCGCGGTGGTGGCCGCACGGTCCAGACGCACCTCGGTGCGGCGCGGCAGTCCGGGGGCCGGTTCGATGTCGGTCAGCGCCGGCGTCAGCAGCGTCGGGCCGGCCAGCTCGGCGAGGTGGCGCTGCCACACCGCGCGGCTGGCCTGTTGGTCGCGCGCCGCCAGCCAGCCGATGTAATCGCGGTACGGCCGAGGCGAATTCGGCAGCGCGGCCGCCTCGCCGCCGGCGCGGTACAGCGTGATCAGTTCGCCGACGAACAGCGGCAGCGACCAGCCGTCGATGATGATGTGGTGCGCCATCACCGCCAACCGCCACCGTTGCTCGGGCAGTTCGATGAGCAGGAACCGGAGGGCGGGGCCGTGTTCGAGGTCGAACGGCCGGGCCCGCTCGGCGGCCTCGAGCGCGGCGGCCTCCTCGTCGTCGGCCGCCGTGCGCTCGGTCCACGGCACCTCGACGGCCACCGGGATCACCTGCACGGTGCGGCTCAGGTTGCCCCGGAAGAAGCTGGCGCGCAGGTTCGGGTGCCGCGCCAGCATCAGCGCCGCGCACTCCCGCAGCAGTGCCGCGTCCAGGGTGCCGGTCACGTCGGCGGCCATCGCGATGACATAGGGGTCCGGCCGATCGTCGGCATCGGTGCCGGCCAGGGTGGTCATCGAGAACAGCCCCTGCTGCAGCGGGCTGAGCGCGATGACGTCCTCGATCGCGGGGGCGCCCTTGTTCTGGTCGGTGGCGGTCACTGGGACCCGTTCTGACCGTTGGGCGTTCCCCAGGACGCGGTGAGCTCGGCCAACTCGTCCTCGGACAGGCCCGAGGCGGCCATGGGCTCGTGCCGGGTGTCCGCCGCCTCCTCGGCCGCCTCCGTGGCGGCCCGATCGGCGAGGGCCGGGGCGCTGTCCACGACCTCGGCGAGCTCCTGCAGGACGGGATGCTCGAACACCATCCGGGCCTTGAGGTTCAGCCCGGCGTCGCGGGCCCGGGCCGCCAGCTGCACGGCCAGGATGCTGTCGCCGCCGAGGGTGAAGAAGTCGTCGTGGCGCCCCACGTCGGTGACGTCGAGGACCTCCTCGAGCATGGTCGCCAGCGTGCGCTCGGTGGCGGTGCTCGGCGGTTCGGCCGAGCGCGGCGTCGCCGGTTCGGCCACCGGCGCCGCCCCGGCCCGCTCGAGCAGTTCGAGGATCCCGTCGCTGGTCCACCGGCCGCGTTCGCCGGTGCGGTACAGCCGCGCGCCGGCCTGTTCGGTAAAGGGATTGGCGACGAAGCGGGCCGCGGTGTCGCCGGCCCCGCCGTACCGGGCCGCCGCCAGCGGTCCGCCGCCGGTGTAGACGTCGCCGACCACCCCGGCCGGCACCGGCTGCAGCGTCTCGTCGAGCACGTAGGCCCGGGCGTCCCCGACGCCGCTGAACTCCGCCAGGATGCGCTGCCGCTCGCTCGGATCGATGACGTCGATGTCGCGCAGGGTCGCGTCCGGGTTCTCGGCGAACGCGTGGACGACCCGGCCCAGCCACTCGGTGAACCGCGTCATGGTGCCGCGGTCGTAGAGCTCCGAGCGGTAGATGGCGTGGCAGCGGTAGCCGTCCTCGCCGGCGAAGAAGCTCAGCTGCAGGTCGGCGTGCGCGGCGTCGAAATCCGGCTCGAGTGCGGTGAATGTGGTCGGGCCGGTGTCGTCGGTGCCGGGATCGATGACCCGGTCCACGGGCAGTTGCTCGCGCACGTGCACGACGACGCCGAACAGCGGGTTGCGCGACAGCGAGCGCACCGGGCTCACCGCGTCGACCACCTGGTCGAAGGGCAGGTCCTGATTCGCGTAGGCGGCCAGCGCCATGTCCCGGGTGCGGCCGAGGAGCTCGCGCACCGTCGGGTTGCCGCGCAGGTCGTTGCGCAGCACCAGGATGTTGATGAAGAACCCGATCAGCTGATCGAGTTCGGCCTCGGTGCGCCCGGCCACCGGACTGCCGATCGGGATGTCGAGCCCGCTGCCGGCCTTGTGCAACGCGACGGCCACCGCGGCCTGCAGGATCATGAACTCGGTGACGCCGAGTTCGGCGCCCAGCACCGACAGCTTCGACCGGGTCGACGCGTCGACGTCGAACGCGACGGCCTCGCCCACGCCGCTGAGTACCGGCGGGCGCGGATGGTCGGGGCGCAGGCCGATGTCCTCGGACAGGCCGCGCAGCTGCTCGACCCAGTAATCCCGTTGCGGTCCCGCGACTCCCGCGTCCTCGGCCAGCAGCTCGGCCTGCCAGACGCCGAAGTCCGCGTACTGCACCGGCAGCGGCGCCCAGTGCGGCCGTTCCCCGGCGCAGCGCGCCTGATAGGCGACCAGCAGATCGGTGAACAGCACGTTGGCCGACCAGTGGTCACCGGCGATGTGGTGCATGGTCAGGGCCAGCACGTGGGCACCGTCGGCGCGCAGCACGGCGGCGCGGATCGGCCATTCGTTCTCCAGGTCGAAGATGTGCGCGCGTTCGCGGTCCAGCTGCTCGGTGATCCACTGCGCGCCGGCGCCGTCCTCGACGCGCACCGGCAGCCCGGCGGCGGGGTTGATGATCTGGTAAGGGACGCCGGCGATCTCGCGGTAGGTGGTGCGCAGGATCTCGTGGCGATCCACCAGGTCACCGATCGCGGCGCGCATGGCCTCGGTGTCCACCGGTCCGTTGAGCCGGGCCGCGAACGGGATGTTGTTGACCACGCTCGGGCCTTCGACCCGGTAGGTGAACCAGCTGCGCAGCTGCGAGGCCGACAGCGGGGCGGGCCCATCGTGCGGCGCGGGCACCAGCCGCGGCCGCGCCGGTCCGGCGGTGCCGGTGGCCACGGCGTCGATGTGCCGGGCGATCGCGGCGACGGTGGACAGCTCGAAGATCTCGCGCACCCCGATGTCCACCCCGCACGCCGAGCGCACGGCCGCAACGAGTTTGGTGGCCAGCAGCGAGTGCCCACCGAGGTCGAAGAACGAGTCGTCGGCGCCGACCCGCTCGCGCGCGAGCAGCTCGGCGAACAGCGCCGCCACCTGACGCTCGGTCGCGGTCTCCGGCTCGCGGAACGCCGTCGCCGAGACGATCTCGGGCTGCGGCAGCGCAGCCTTGTCGATCTTGCCGTGCGTGGTGATCGGGATCTCCTCGAGCACCACGTAGCCGGCCGGCACCATGTATTCCGGCAGCGCCGCGGCCACCCGGGGACGGATCCGGTCGACCTCCACGGATTCCAGCGGCTCCCCCGCCACCGGGGTCAGGTAGCCCACCAGGCTCTTGCCCAGCTGCGGCAGATCGCTGACGACCACGACGGCCTGCCCCACGCTGGGGTCCACCGAGATCGCCGCGGCGACATCGCCGAGTTCGATCCGGAAGCCGCGGATCTTGACCTGCTCGTCGGCGCGGCCGACGAACTCGATGTCCCCGTCGGCGTTGCGGCGCGCCAGGTCGCCCGAGCGGTACAGCCGCCCGCCGGGGGTGAACGGGTCGGCGACGAATCGTTCGGCGGTCAGCCCGGGACGGCGGTGATAGCCGTGCGCGACATGGCTTCCGCCGATGTAGATCTCGCCGATCACGCCGACCGGCACCGGCTGCAGCGCATCGTCGAGCAGATAGATCTGGGTGTTGATCTTGGGCTTGCCGATCGGCACGATCCGGGTGCCCTGCTTGCCCTGCACCTTGAACCGGCTGGCGTTGACCACCGTTTCGGTGGGCCCGTAGAAGTTGTGCAGCATGGCGTCGAAGGTGGCGTGGAACTTATCGGCCACCTCGCCGGGCAGCGGTTCGCCGCCGATCGGGACCCGCTGCAGGGTGCGCCACTGGTTGACGCCGGGCAGCGACAGGAACAGCCCCAGCAGCGACGGCACGAAGTGCATCGCGGTGATGCCCTCGTCGCGCAGCAGGTCGGTCAGGTAGCCGATGTCGTTGAGCCCGCCGGGCTTGTGGATGACGATGCGGGCGCCGCAGGCCAGGGTGCCGAACACCTCGCCGATGGAGATGTCGAAGCTGGGCGAGGCGACCTGCAGCAGCCGGTCGTTCTCGTCGATCTGGTAGTCGCCCTGGAACCAGACGAAGTACTCCGAGATGGGCCGGTGCGACACCGGCACCCCCTTGGGCTGGCCGGTGGTGCCCGAGGTGTAGATCAGGTAGGCGGTGTTGCTCGGGGTCAGGGGCCGCACCCGATCGGCGTCGGTGGGATCGTCGGTGCGGTAGCCCTCCAGTCCGGTGATCGGTTCGCGGACAACGAGTTTGGCGTCGCAGTCACCGAGAATGAAGTTCAGCCGGTCCTGCGGATACGTCGGGTCCACCGGCAGGTACACCGCACCGGCCTTGACCACGCCGAGCGCGATGATCACCAGCTCCGGCGACTTGTCCAGCAGGATCGCGACGCGGTCCTCGGCGCCGATGCCCTGCTCGATGAGCCAGTGCGCCACCTGGTTGGCCGACTCGTTGATCTCGCGGTAGCTGTAGCGGCGGCCCTCGTAGACCACGGCGACCGCGTCCGGGGTGCGCTGCACCTGCGCGGCCACCAGGTCGCCGAGGGTGGCCGGCGGGGTCTGGAACCGCTCGCCGTGCGACATCTCGTCGAGCCAGGCGGCGTCGGCGTCGTCGAGCACGCGCAGCCGGCCCAGCGGGGTGTCCGGGGCGGCCAACGCGCCGTCGAGCAGCACCGAGAAGTGGTGCAGCAGTTGCTCGGCCAGCGCCGGCTCCAGGATTTCCACCAGGTGCTCGGCCTCGACCAGCGCGCCGGTGCGGTCGAATTCGACCATGAAGCCCAGCGGCAGCTGGGTCAGCTGCCCGCGCAGCTCGGCGCGATGGCATTCGATCCCGGGCGGGCAGAAGCCGCCGCCGTCGGGCTCGCGGAACCCGAAGCTGACCCGCGTCATCCGCTCGGCGCCGTGGCGCCGGTCCGGGTTGAGCTCGCGGACCATCCGGTCGAGGTTCACCCGTTGGTGCGCGAAGGCGCCGAGCGCGGTCTCCCGGGTCTGGTCCAGCAGGTCGCGGAAGGTCAACGCCGCGGTGGGGCGCAGCCGCATCGCCACGGTGTTGCCGTAGTAGCCGATGGTGTCCTCGGCGTCGGCGTCGCGGTTGAGCACCGGTGTGACGACCAGGAAGTCGTCGCTGTGGGTGTAGCGGTGGATCAGTGCACCGAACGCCGCGAGCAGCACCATGTACGGCGTGCAGCCGGCGTCCCTGGCCAGCTCGGCGATGCGCTGCGCGGTGTCGGCCGAGAGCCGGACGGTGCTGCGCGACGAGCGCCAATTGCTCGGCACCGCCGAGCCGTTGGGCCCAGGCAGTTCCAGCGGCTCGGGCATGTCGGCCATCACGGTCCGCCAGTAGGCGATGTCGTCGTCGACCGTGTCGGGGGCAGCCCCACCGGCGCGGCGCGGTTCCGGATCCAGCTGCGCGCCGCCGTAGGCGCGGGTCAGGTCGCCGAAGAACACCCGCCAGGCGCCGTCGTCCCACGCGATGTGGTGGGCGACCAGCAGCAGCACGTGCTCGTCGGGTCCGGTGCGCACCAGCGTGATCCGCAGCGGCGCATCCTTGGTCAGGTCGAAGGGCGCGGCGAATTCGCGCTGGGCCAGCACCTCGAGGCGCAGCTGCCGGGCGTGCTCGGAAAGCTCGGCCAGGTCGTGGCTGGCCCAGCCCGGGCGCAGGTCGGGGTCCACCTCGGGGTGCGGCTCGCCGTTCTCGTCGGCGTGGTAGGTGGTACGCAGGATGCTGTGGCGGGCGGCGACCGCGTCGACGGCCTCGTGCAGTCGGGCGGCGTCGACGACGCCGGTCAGCCGGTAGGACACGCAGATGTTCAGCAGCGCGCCGCTGGGATCGGCGGCCTGCATGAACCACATCCGCAGCTGACCGTCGGAGAGCCGGTCGACGGCGGCCGGCGACGTCGTGTCGGTGCCGGTGGAGTTCGACAGCCCACGTTCGCTCAGCTTGCGTCGCATCAACTCGAGACGCCGGTCTTCGAGGGAGGTTTCAGTCACGCTGAGATTCGCTTTCTGTAGTTCATCGGGTCGTGCTCGACTCGGCGTCGAGGTCGGAGACAAGTTCGGTGCCGGTGATGCCACTGAGCAGGCGGGCCAGTCCGACGGTGTGCCCGATGCTGCGCTTGAGCCGCTTGCGCAGGTCCAGCGCCAGCAGCGAGTCGACACCCAGGTCGAACAGCGAGGCGGACAGGTCGAGGTCGTCGGGGCCCGCGCTCAGCACGGCGGCCAGGTGGGTGCGCACCACCTGCGCGGTGTCCGCGGTGTCGAGCTCGGCCGAATCCGCGGCGGCGGTGGGTGTCTCGGCGGCCGCGCCGGTCAGGCCGGCCACGAACATCCGCAGCCGGTCGGGGTCGGCGGCCAGCACCATCGGGTCCACGGTGTAGTCGCGCAGGCCGGCGGCGACCGCGAGGTCGGGTGCCATCTGGCGCAGCCCGGACCGCTCGATCTGGGCGATCTCGGCGGCGTCGACGATCCCGTCGGCGCCGGCCTGCCACAGCCCCCAGCGCACGGCGGCGCAGCGGCGGCCCGCGGCGCGCTGTTGGGCGGCCAGCACGTCGAGCATCCGGTTGGCCGCCGAGTACGCGGCGTGGCCCTGCCCGCCCCACACCGCGGACATCGAGGAGCACAGCACCATCCGGCCGTCGGCGCGCAGCGGCCAGTGCTCGATGAGCCGCACCAGGCCGGTGACCTTGGCGTCGAGCGTGTGCGCGAAGGCCGCGCCGTCCAGCTGGGTCGCGGTGCCGAAGGTGGCGGCGCCGGCGGCGTGGACGACCAGGGCGGCACCGTCGCCGCCGTGTTCCGCGGCGACGGCGGCCAGCTGCGCGGCATCGGTGAGATCGCAGGCGGCCGAGACGATCTCGGTGCCGTGCTTCTGTTCGAGTTCGGCGGCCAGCGCGGGGTCGGCCCCGCGGCGGCTGAGCATGACGATGCGCCGCGCACCGCGTTCGGCGAGGTGGCGGGCGTAGTGTGTGCCGATGGCCCCGGCCGCGCCGGTGATGACGACGTCGTCGAGCAGGCCGGTGTCCAGCGGTAGGTCCGGTGCGTGCACCGTCGACCCGTCGAACAGGTCCAGCTCGCGGCGGTACCGGCGGGGCGCCCCGGCGGACCAGCGCAGTGCGTAGG
>JAEWRC010000130.1 GCA_023460175.1 Actinomycetes bacterium | reverse complement strand
TTGCCCACACCGCTTTGCCCACACCGAAACCCTGCGCACCGCAATCACTCGCGGCGGTCGTCGAAGAACTCCAGCAGGTACTTGCTCTCGTCGATGTCGCCGATGGTCCGGCGGGCCTTGCGGCGCGCGATGACGATGGCCACGGCAGCGAGGACCCAGATGACGTACTGCGCGGCCCAGGCGTAACGGAACGCATCGAACGAGTAGCCGCCCGCGGCGTCGATGATCATGCCCATCGCCTGCATGACGAGCAGCGAGGCGATGAACCCGCCCATGTTGATGATCCCGGTCGCGGTCCCGAGTGTGCGGCTCGGATTGAACGTCCGCGCGTGGTCGAAGCCGACCATCGAACCCGGGCCGCCGACGGAGATCACGATGACCAACACCACCAGCAACCACAGCGGGGCGGGCCCGGGCAGCGCGAGCACCACGGCCCAGATCGCGGCGTTGCTGGCCATGATGCTCAGCACGAGCCACGACCGCCGGTGCGGATTGCGGGCCGTGACGATGCCGATCAGGATGCCCGCCGCGATCGCCGTGGCCACCGACACCGTCAGCAACGCGCCGGCGGTCCCGCGGGAAAGTCCCTGCGCCTCGGTCAGATACGGAATGCCCCACATCAGCGCGAAGACGGTGATGGAGAACTGGCAGCCCATGTGCGTGAAGAAGCCGAGCCGGGTGCCCGGGCGCAGCCAGACCGTCTTGAGGCTGCCGAACGTCTCGGCCAGGTCCGCGCTGCGCACCACCTGGGCGCGCCCGCGCGGCGTATCGCGGACCACCACGACGGTCAGCACCACCACCAGGACCCCGAAGGCCGCCGCCGACAGGTAGGCCGTACTCCAGCCGGCGGCCCCCAGCAGCGCCAGGAACGGCAGCGCCGACAGCACCTGTCCGAGCTGTCCGCAGATGCCGGTCAGCTGCGTGACCATCGGGATCTGCCGCTCGGAGAACCAGTAGGGGACCAGCCGCAGCACCGAGATGAAGGTGAACGCGTCGCCCAGGCCGACCACCGCCCGGGCGGCGATGGCGGTGGGCAGCGATTCGCTGAACGCCAGGGTGAGTTGGCCGGCGGCCATCAGCAGGCCGCCGGTGACGATCATCGCCCGCGAGCCGAAGCGGTCCAGCAGCAGCCCGGCCGGGATCTGGGCACCGGCGTAGACGACGATCTGCAACACCACGAACGTCGAGAGGATCGCCGGGCTGGCGTTGAACCGGTCGGCCGCGTCGAGGCCGGAGACCCCGAGGGTGGTGCGATCGAGCACGGCGACGATGTAGGCCAGAAGCCCCACGGACCACACGATCCAGCGCCGCACTGTCCTCTGCCTTTCCCGGCGTCGCCGATTTCTCGACCCCCGAGCCCGCGTGGCCCCGTTCGATCATGCCAGTCCCGGCGGTGCGGGGCGACGTGGTTTCGTCGGTATCCGGCGCGCGGCCGCAGGACCGCGGGTTCCATCGGATCCGTTCGCTACGTCTCGGGCCGGTGCCCCGGCGGACAGCGGGTGCTCAGCAAGTCATCCAGCTCTTCGAGGCGCGCGACCTCTACCAAACCGGCCTCGGGATCGGTGCGCATCCGGCCGTGCACCTGCACCAGGTGGAGATCGACACGTGCGGGGTCCTCGGCGTCGGCGTCGACATCAATCATCTTCTCGAGCCCCGCTACGGCCAGGGGCCGCCGAAAATTACCGACCAGTAAGATTTGCCAGCAAACTTTCTGCCACGGTTGCGCGGAGGAGTGACGCAGATCGCATCCGGGCGAATGTTCGGCGACTCCCATTGCGGCGCGTTCCGACAGCCGAAAATAGAAGATAACGATTCGGTAACAATCGTGCCGTGATCTGCGAACTTGTAGCTACTCGACCGTAACCACCCGTCAGCAGGATGTTTGTCCTTCAAGGCGGCGCACTCAGTTCAGCGGCGCGTTACGCAACCCTGGGTTACCCGTCCGTAGAACTCGTCAGTAACCAATTTTGGCACGTCAGCAGGGTCCGGCCTTATGACACTCTTAGTACAGCCGGTGCAACGCGAACGGCCGATCGACGCCGATCGACGCACCACGCCGGCCCAATGGTGGACCGGCGCCGGTTCAGCAGGCGGACTCACCGAGGAGTCGCCAGGCCTCCGCTGGTCAGCGCGAGGACCCACAGACCCGAGAACGCATCGCGACGAGCAGTACAAGACGTAGCAGAGACAGGGAGATACACAAGGTGACGATCTTCGAGCACGACCGTGCCATGAACGCCGGTGGATCCACCACCCCCAATGGCAGCGCTGCCGGGCCCGTACCGTCCACCCACGCCCTCGTCGACCGGTTGTCCGCCGGTGAGCCCTTCGCCGTCGCCTTCGGGGGACAGGGCAGCGCCTGGCTCGAGACGCTCGAGGAACTGGTGTCCTCGGCCGGTATCGAATCCGACCTCGCCACGTTGGCCGGCGAGGCCGAACTGCTGCTCGAGCCGGTGGCCCGCGAACTCGTCGTGGTGCGTCCCATCGGCTTCGAGCCGCTGCGCTGGGTGCGCGCGCTGGCCGCCGAGGAGCCCGTTCCCAGCGACAAGCAGCTGACCTCGGCCGCGGTCTCGGTCCCCGGCGTCCTGCTGACCCAGATCGCCGCCGTGCGCGCGCTGGCGCGGCAGGGCCTGGATCTGGCCACCACGCCGCCGGTGGCGCTGGCCGGACACTCCCAGGGCGTGCTGGGCGTCGAGGCACTCAAGGCCGGCGGCACCAAGGACGTGGAGTTGCTGGCGCTGGCGCAGCTGATCGGCGCCGCCGGCACCCTGGTGGCCCGCCGCCGCGGCATCGCGGTGCTCGGCGATCGCCCGCCGATGGTCTCGGTGACCAACGCCGACCCCGAGCGCATCTACGAGCTGCTCGAGGAGTTCAGCCAGGACGTGCGCACCGTGCTGCCCCCGGTGCTGTCGATCCGCAACGGCCGCCGCTCGGTGACCATCACCGGCACCCCCGAGCAACTGTCCCGGTTCGAGCTGTACTGCCAGCAGATCGCCGACAAGGAAGAGGCCGAGCGCAAGAACAAGGTCCGCGGTGGCGCGGTGTTCGCGCCGGTCTTCGACCCGGTTCAGGTCGAGGTGGGCTTCCACACGCCGCGGCTGTCCGACGGCGTCGAGATCGTCGGCGGCTGGGCCGAGGCGATCGGCATCGACGTCGAGCTGGCCAAGGCGATGACCAAGGCCATCCTGATTGACCAGGTCGACTGGGTCGACGAGATCAACACCCTCAACGACGCCGGCGCCCGGTGGATCCTGGACCTGGGGCCCGGCGACATCCTGACCCGGCTGACCGCGCCGGTGATCCGCGGCCTGGGCATCGGCATCGTGCCGGCGGCCACCCGTGGCGGCCAGCGCAACCTGTTCACCATCGGCGCGGTGCCCGAGGTGGCCAAGCCGTGGTCGAGCTACGCCCCGCAGGTCGTGACGCTGCCCGACGGCTCGGTCAAGCTCTCCACGAAGTTCACCCGCCTCACCGGCCGTTCGCCGATCCTGCTGGCGGGCATGACGCCGACCACCGTCGACGCCAAGATCGTCGCCGCCGCGGCCAACGCCGGGCACTGGGCCGAGCTGGCCGGCGGCGGTCAGGTCACCGAGCCGATCTTCGCCGACCGCATCGAGGAGCTCACCGGGCTGCTCGAGCCCGGCCGGGCCGTCCAGTTCAACTCGCTGTTCCTGGACCCGTACCTGTGGAAGCTGCAGGTGGGCGGAAAGCGTCTGGTGCAGAAGGCCCGTCAATCCGGGGCGCCCATCGACGGTCTGATCGTCACCGCCGGCATCCCCGAGCTCGAAGAGGCCGTCGAACTCATCGGTGAACTCAACGACCTGGGCATCAGCCACGTGGCGTTCAAGCCGGGCACCGTCGAGCAGATCCGCGCGGTCATCCGGATCGCCGCGGAGGTGCCGACCAAGCCGGTCATCGCCCACGTCGAGGGCGGCCGCGCCGGTGGCCACCACTCCTGGGAGGACCTCGACGACCTGCTGCTGGCCACCTACTCCGAGCTGCGTGGCCGCTCGAACATCACCGTCTGCGTCGGCGGTGGCATCGGCACGCCCGAGCGCGCGGCCGAATACCTGTCCGGCCGGTGGTCGGAGGCCTACGGCTTCCCGCTGATGCCGGTCGACGGCATCCTGGTCGGCACCGCCGCGATGGCCACCCTGGAGGCCACCACCAGCCCGCAGGTCAAGCAGATGCTGGTCGACACCAACGGCACCGAGCACTGGGTCGGTGCCGGAAAAGCGCAGGGCGGCATGGCTTCTGGCCGTAGCCAGCTCGGCGCCGACATCCACGAGATCGACAACACCGCCTCGCGCTGCGGACGTCTGCTCGACGAGGTCGCCGGTGACGCCGACGCGGTCGCCGAGCGCCGCGACGAGATCATCGCCGCGATGGCCAACACGGCCAAGCCGTACTTCGGCGATGTCGCCGAGATGACCTACGAGCAGTGGCTGCGCCGCTACGTCGAACTGGCCATCGGCGACGGCAGCTCCACCGCCGACTCCAAGCGACCCGACTCGCCGTGGCTGGACATCACCTGGCGCGACCGGTTCCAGGAGATGCTGCAGCGCGTGGAGGCGCGGCTCAACGCCGCCGACTACGGCCCCATCGAAACCCTGTACGGCGCAACCGAAGCCGGCGAGGCGCTGCTGGAGGACCCGCAGCTGGCCATCGCCGAGCTGCTGGCCGCCTACCCGGATGCCGGCACCGTCCGCCTGCACCCGGCGGACCTGCCGTTCTTCGTGCAGCTGTGCAAGACCCTCGGCAAGCCGGTCAACTTCGTCCCTGTCATCGACAAGGACGTGCGCCGCTGGTGGCGCAGTGACTCGCTGTGGCAGGCGCACGACGCGCGCTACCCGGCGGATCAGGTCTGCATCATCCCGGGCACCGCGGCCGTCGCGGGCATCACCCGGGTCGACGAGCCGGTGGGTGAACTGCTGGACCGCTTCGAGCAGGCCGCCGTCGACGGCGTGCTCGCCGCCGGTGCCCAGCCGACCCCGGTGCTCGCGCGGCTGGCCGACGTCACCGGACCGCTGGCGCTGGTGCTGGATGCCCCCGACGTGCTGTGGGCCGGTCGCATCGCGACCAACCCGGTGCACCGGATCGCCCCGCCCGCCGAGTGGCAGGTGCACGAGACCGGTAGCGCCACCAACCACGCCACCGGCGCCCGCCTCGAGGTCGTCGGTGAGCAGGTCGTGCTGAGCCTGCCGCTGTCGGGCACCTGGATCGAGATCAAGTTCGGCCTGCCGGCCACCACCGTCGACGGTGGCGCACCGGTGGTCTCGGTCGAGGACGCCTCGACCGCAATGCGTTCCGTGCTGGCCATCGCCGCCGGCGTCGACGGCCCCGATGCCCTGCCGCCGGTGCGGGTCACCGACGGACGGGCCACCACCACGGTCACCGTCGACTGGGATCCCGAGCGCGTCGCCGATCACACCGGCGTCACCGCGACCTTCGGCGCCCCGCTGGCCCCGACGCTGACGGTGGTCCCCGACGCCCTGGTCGGCCGCTGCTGGCCCGCGGTCTTCGCCGCCATCGGTTCGGCGCTCACCGACTCCGGCTTCCCGGTGGTCGAGGGCTTGCTGAGCCTGGTGCACCTGGACCACGCCGCGCAGATGGTGCGCGCACTGCCCACCGAGCGGGCCGAATTGACCGTCACCGCAACGGCTTCGGCGGCCTATGACACCGAGGTCGGCCGCGTGGTGCCGGTTACCGTCAACGTCTCCGACGCCTCCGGTGCGGTGCTGGCCGCGCTCGAGGAGCGCTTCGCCATCCGCGGCCGCACCGGCGCCGCCGAACTGGCCGACCCGGTGCGCGCCGGGGGAGCGGTGTCGTCCAACGCCACCGACACCCCGCGTCGTCGTCGCCGCGACATCACCATCACCGCGCCGGTCGACATGCGGCCCTTCGCCGTCGTCTCCGGTGACCACAACCCGATCCACACCGATCAGGCCGCGGCGCTGCTGGCCGGGCTGGAATCGCCCATCGTGCACGGCATGTGGCTCTCGGCCGCCGCGCAGCACGTGGTGACCGCCACCGACGGCACGCCCGTCCCGCCGGCCAAGCTGCTGGGCTGGACCGCGCGCTTCCTGGGCATGGTGCTGCCGGGCGACGAGGTCGAGTTCCGCGTCGACCGGGTCGGCGTCGACCTGGGCGCCGAGGTGCTCGAGATCTCCGCGCGGGTCGGCTCGGACCTGAAGATGGCGGCCACCGCGCGCCTGACGGCGCCCAAGACCGTCTACGCCTTCCCCGGCCAGGGCATCCAGTCCAAGGGCATGGGCATGGAGGTGCGCGCCCGCTCCAAGGCCGCGCGCAAGATCTGGGACCGCGCGGACAAGTTCACCCGCGAGACGCTGGGCTTCTCGGTCCTGCACGTGGTGCGGGACAACCCGACCAGCCTGATCGCCTCGGGCGTGCACTACGAGCATCCCGAAGGCGTGCTGTACCTGACGCAGTTCACCCAGGTCGCGATGGCGACCACGGCCGCCGCGCAGGTCGCCGAGATGCGGGAGCAGGGCGCCTTTGTCGAGGGCGCCATCGCCTGCGGGCACTCCGTGGGCGAGTACACCGCGCTGGCCTGTGTCTCGGGCGTCATCGAGCTCGAGGGTCTGTTGGAGGCGGTGTTCCACCGTGGCTCCAAGATGCACGACATCGTGCCGCGCGACGAGCGCGGGCGGTCCAACTACCGCCTGGCGGCGATCCGGCCCAGCCAGATCGACCTCGACGATGATGACGTCAAGGACTTCGTCGCCGAGATCTCCGAGCGCACCGGTGAATTCCTGCAGATCGTGAACTTCAACCTGCGGGGTGCCCAGTACGCGATCGCCGGCACCGTCCGCGGCCTCGACGCGCTCGAGGAAGAGGTCGAACGTCGTCGCGAGATCTCCGGCGGCAAGCGGTCGTTCATCCTGGTGCCCGGCATCGACGTGCCGTTCCACTCCAGCGTGCTGCGGGTGGGCGTCGACGACTTCCGGCGCAGCCTCGAACGCGTTCTGCCGCGCGACCGGGATCCGGAGCTGGTGGTCGGGCGCTACGTCCCGAACCTGGTGCCCCGGCCGTTCACGCTGGACCGCGATTTCATCCAGGAGATCCGCGACCTGGTGCCGGCCGAGCCGCTCGACGAGATCCTCGCCGACTACGACACCTGGCGTAACGAGAAGCCCCGCGAGTTGATGCGCAAGGTCGTGATCGAGTTGCTGGCCTGGCAGTTCGCCAGCCCGGTGCGCTGGATCGAGACGCAGGATCTGTTGTTCATCGAGGAGGCCGCCGGTGGCCTCGGGGTGGAACGGTTCGTCGAGATCGGCGTGAAGAACGCGCCGACCGTCGCGGGCCTGGCCACCAACACGCTCAAGCTGCCGGAGTACGCGCACAGCACCGTCGAGGTGCTCAACGCCGAACGGGATGCCGCGGTGCTGTTCGCCAATGACACCGACCCCGAGCCCGAAGAGGAACCGGCCGAGCCGGCCGAGACCGCGGCCGCCGAGACTGCGGCCGCCGAAGCTC
>JAEWRC010000129.1 GCA_023460175.1 Actinomycetes bacterium | reverse complement strand
GCGTCTCAGCGCCTCGGTGAAGATCTGCTGCCCCTGTCCGCTCATCCCGGTGCCATGGTGGCACCTGCGGGTGCCCCGCGCGAGCCACTTCCCGGCGGATTGTGCACAGCTCGGAAGGCAACTGTTGGGTATCAATCCGTCCCGCGGTGCGGGCCCTGATGCGCGCATGGGAGACGATATAGGGATGCGTGCGCAACCTGGAACCGAACCGGCG
The DNA here is from genome assembly GCA_023460175.1 of Actinomycetes bacterium. GTDB lineage: Bacteria > Actinomycetota > Actinomycetes > Mycobacteriales > Mycobacteriaceae > Mycobacterium. Next base: position 9,923 of record JAEWRC010000129.1, on the reverse strand, counting down.
GAGCGTCCCGCCGAGGCGGACGACCGGTCAGCAGCACCTCAGCACCGCCGGGTGACCAGTTTCCGGACCCGCCGTTCGACGCTGAGCGACACCCAGCACGCCACCTGGAACCGACGGTGGCCGGAGTTGGGTGTCGTCGCGCGGACGGGTACCGAGAACCCCGATCGGCTGGACACCGCGGCCTGGTTCGGCCGGGAGGCGCCGCTGGTGCTCGAGATCGGCTGCGGAACCGGCACCTCGACCCTGGCGATGGCCCAGGCCGAGCCGGACATCGACGTGATGGCCGTGGAGGTCTACAAGCGCGGTCTGGCGCAGCTGCTGGCCGCCATCGACCGCGAGCAGGTCGGCAACATCCGGCTGATCCGCGGCGACGGCGTCGACGTCCTCGAACACATGATCACCCCCGGATCGCTGACCGGGGTGCGGGTGTTCTTCCCGGACCCGTGGCCCAAGGCGCGCCACCACAAGCGCCGGCTGCTGCAGCCCGCCACGGTCGCGCTGATCGCCGACGGCCTGCGCCCGGGCGGCATCCTGCACGCGGCCACCGATCACGCCGAGTACGCCGAGCAGATCGCGGAGGTCGGCGACGCCGAACCGCGGCTGCGGCGGATCTCGGCGACGGACCCGCTGCCCATCTCGGTGCAGCGCCCCACCACCAAGTACGAGTCCAAGGCGCACACCGCCGGCAGCGCGGTCACCGAGTTGCTGTGGGAGCGACTGTGACCATGACCGACACGGACGTGAGCGCAGCGCAGGCCCACATCGGGGACCCCGATGAGGCCGATGTCACCGAGCCCATCGATGACGATTCGCTGACCGTGTCCGAGGCCCCGCCGGTGCTGCGGGTGCTGCTGGTCTGGGACGCCCCGAATCTGGACATGGGGCTGGGCGCGATCCTCGGCGGCCGCCCGACCGCCGCCTACCGGCCGCGCTTCGATGCGCTGGGCCGCTGGCTGCTGGGTCGCACCGCGGAGCTCTCGGCGGATTTCCCGGGCCGCACCGTGGAGCCCGAGGCCACCGTGTTCACCAATATCGCCCCAGGTAGCGCCGATGTCGTCCGCCCGTGGGTGGAGGCGCTGCGTAACGTCGGCTTCGCCGTCTTCGCCAAACCGAAAATTGACGACGACAGCGATGTCGACAGCGACATGCTCGAGCACATCGCGCTGCGGCGCTCCGAGGGCCTCGGGGCCCTGTTGGTGGCCTCGGCCGACGGGCAGGCGTTTCGGCTCCCGCTGGAACAGATAGCCAAAGATGACGGCACCGACGTGCAGGTCCTCGGATTTCGTGAACATGCCAGCTGGGCGCTAGCGTCGGATACCTTGGAGTTCGTCGACCTGGAAGACATTCCCGGTGTCTTTCGGGAGCCGCTCCCGCGAATCGGCCTAGATTCGCTACCGGAAGAGGGGGCGTGGCTGCAGCCTTTCAGGCCGTTGTCCTCGCTGCTTGCGTCTCGGGCATGACTGCACCCGCCTGCTGATGGACAACTTCACAAACTTTCACAGCCAGTGTGCGCCGAGCGCACACCCGGACTTTTAAAGAGCGTTAGGAGATTACGTGTTCGCCTGGTGGGGCCGAACGGTATTCAAGTACCGATTCATCGTCATCGCGGTCATGGTCTCGTTGTGCATCGGCGGCGGCATCTTTGGCATGAGCCTGGGCAACCACGTCACCCAGAGCGGGTTCTACGACGACGGCAGCGAGTCGGTCAAGGCCTCGGTGCTCGCCGACGACGTCTACGGTCGCGACCGGCTCAGCCACGTCGTGGCGATCCTGGACGCGCCGGAGGGCAAGAAGGTCAACGACCCGGCCTGGGCCAAGAAGATGGCCGAGGAACTGGACCAGGTCCAGGAGGACAATCCGGACCAGGTGCTGCAGTGGGCCGGCTACCTCAAGGATCCGACCGCCGATCCGGACAAGTCGGGCTTCAACGCCGAGGACAGCACCCGGACGTTCATCATCATGCCGCTCAAGGGCGACAACGACGACGAGATCCTGAACAACTACAAGGACCACGTCAAAGAGGACCTGGAGCAGGTCAACGACGGCAACATCGAGCTCGCGGGCCTGCAGCCGCTGGCCAACGAGCTGACCGGAACCATCGCCGAGGACCAGAAGCGCGCCGAGGTGCTGGCGCTCCCGCTGGTCGCGGTCGTGTTGTTCTTCGTGTTCGGCGGCGTCATCGCGGCCTTCCTGCCCGCCATGGTCGGTGGTCTGGCGATCGCCGGATCGATGGGCATCCTGATGCTGGTCGCCCAGTTCGGGCCGGTGCACTACTTCGCGCAGCCGGTGGTGACGCTGATCGGGCTCGGTATCGCGATCGACTACGGTTTGTTCGTGGTGAGCCGATTCCGAGAGGAACTCGCCGAGGGCTATCAGACCGAGGCCGCGGTGCGGCGCACCATGATGACCGCCGGTCGCACCGTGGTGTTCTCCGCGGTGCTCATCGTGGCCTCGCTGGCCGGCCTGCTGCTGTTCCCGCAGGGCTTCCTGAAGTCGCTGACGTATGCCGGTATGTCCTCGATCATGCTGGCGGCGATCCTGTCCGTCACGGTGCTGCCGGCGGTGCTGGCGATCCTCGGTCCCAACGTCGACGCGTTCGGGGTGCGCACCCTGCTGCGCGTGCCGTTCCTGCGCAATTGGGGCTTCTCCCGCGCCATCATCGAGTGGCTGGCCGAGAAAACGCAGAAGACCAAGACCCGCGAGGAAGTCGAGAAGGGCTTCTGGGGCAAGCTGGCCAACCGGGTGATGAAGCGGCCGCTGGTGTTCGCGGTGCCGATCATCGTCATCATGGTGTTGTTGATCACCCCGCTGGGGAACCTCGCGCTCGGCGGGATCAGCGAGAAGTACCTGCCGCCGGACAACCCCGTCCGGATGGCGCAGGAGGACTTCGACCGGACCTTCCCGGGCTTCCGCACCGAGCAGCTGACGTTGGTCATCGAGAATGCGACGCCCGAGCAGATCGATCAGATCGCCTCGCGCGCCGCGCAGATCCCCGGCTTCAGTGCCGACGAATGGACCGAACGCGCCGTCGCACCGGACCCGGACAACCCGAACGCGACCGCGGAGAAGACCCGCGACGACGTCACCGTGTTGCAGAACGGGCTGGAAGTCCGCAACGACGCCGCCAAGAAGATGGAGGAGTTGCGTTCCATCCCGCTGCCCCAGGGGGTGTCGCTGTCGGTCGGCGGTGTTCCCGCCCTCGAGCAGGACTCCATCGCGTCGCTGTTCCACAAGCTGCCGCTGATGATCGTCATCCTGCTCACCACGACGACGCTGTTGATGTTCCTGGTGTTCGGATCGGTGGTGCTGCCGATCAAGGCCGCGGTGATGAGCGCGCTCACGCTCGGGTCGACGCTGGGCATTCTGACCTGGATATTCGTCGACGGGCACGGGTCGAGCTTCCTGAACTTCACGCCGACGCCGCTGACCGCGCCGGTGATCGGTTTGATCATCGCCGTGGTGTACGGGTTGTGTACGGACTACGAGGTGTTCCTGGTGTCCCGAATGGTCGAGGCCCGCGAACGCGGGATGTCGACCACCGAGGCCATCCGGATCGGTACCGCGACCACCGGCCGGTTGATCACCGCGGCCGCGTTGGTGCTGGCCGTGGTCGCCGGGGCGTTCGTGTTTTCCGACCTGGTGATGATGAAGTACCTGGCGTTCGGCCTGCTGTTCGCGTTGTTGTTGGACGCCACCGTGATCCGGATGTTCCTGGTGCCCGCCGTGATGAAGATGCTCGGCGACGACTGCTGGTGGGCGCCGCGCTGGATGAAGGTCCTGCAGAACAAGATCGGCATGGGCGAACTCCATCTGCCCGACGAGCGCAAGCACATGGTGGATCCGGGTCCCGAGGACGACGGCGCCCTGGTCGGCGCCGGTGCCCCCGGCCCCGACCGTCGGCCCCCGCACGACCCCACCCATCCGGCCCCGGAGGGGTCCGCCCGGGCCCGTTCGGAAGCCCGGACGCGCGCGCTGCCGGAGGCCCCCTCGGGCGCCGGCACCTCGCGGATCCCGAGCCCACCGCCCCCGCCGTCCGAGCCCGACAGTGAGGCTCCGACAACGCGTTTCAGCTCGGCCCGCAACGCCATGCGCAACGCGGTGACCAACGCCATCAACACCGGTGCCGCGGCCACACAGCGCCAGGCCCCACCCGGGCCGCCGCCCGGCCCGCCGGCCGGTGAGCGCGAGATCGAGTCGTGGCTCGGCGAGTTGCGCGGCAGGCCGGGAGGCCCTGGGCCGCAACAACCCCGGCCGCCGTCGGCGCCGTCGACGGAGCCGACCCGGGCGATGCCTCCGGGCGGTCGCGGCAGCGCGTCACCCTCGGATGCGACCACCGCGATCCCGGTGCAGCGTCCCAGCGACGACGAACCGGCCACTCGGGCGATCCCGGTCAGCAAGCCCGGCCGCAGCGACACCGAGGCGGCGACCGAGAAGCTCAACGCGCCCAGCGACAACGACACCAAGCCGCCGCGACGCGGTGGCGGACTCAGCGCGGCGGACCTGCTGCGCCGCGAGGGTCGTCTGTAGGCGGTTCAGTCCGCCGCAGGTGGGGGTTCCGGATCCCCGGTTGGAGCGTCGTCGGAGCCCGGAACGTCATCGGGTTCGGCCGTGATCACCGGCCCCGGTTGGTGTTCCAGGGCCAGGGCCTGGCGCTTGGTTTCGGCCTCGGGGTCCTCGGCCAGCAGCACCCGCACCGCGCTGTTGAGGAACGCGATGATCGGCACGGCCAGCAGCGCCCCGATGATGCCGGCCAGCACGCCGCCCGCGGCGATGCCGAGCACCACGGCCAGCGGGTGGATCGACACGGCCCGGCCCATCACCAACGGTTGCAGCACATGCGATTCCAACTGCTGGACGGCCAGGATCAGGCCCAGCGTGATCAGCGCGTAGACGAACCCCTTGGACAGCAACGCCACCACGACCGCCAGGAAGCCGGTCACCACGGCGCCGATCAGCGGCACGAAGGCGCCCAGGAACACCAGCGACGCCAACGGTAGCGCCAGCGGGATGCCCATGATCGCCAGGCCGGCCCCGATCCCGATGGCGTCGACGAGCGCCACCAGAAACGTCGCGCGGACATAGCCGATCAGCGAGTGGAATCCGGCCCGGCCGGCCTCGCGGACCCGCTCGCGGTACTCGACGGGGAACACCTTGGTGACGAACGCGAAGATGTTGCGGCCGCCGTGCAGGAAGAAGATCAGCGAGAACATCACCAGCAACGCGCCGGTGACGATCTCGGTCAGGGTGGCCGCCGTCGACAGCGCCCCGCTGGTGACGCGAGACTGGTTGTTGCGCAGCGCCTCGATGGCGGTGTCGCCGGCGTGGTCGATCTGGTCGCGGCTCAGGTGGATGGGGCCCTCGATGAGCCAGTCGGTGAACGTGTCGATGCTGCGGGTGACCTGTTCGACCAGATCGGGTAGGCCCTCGATGAATTGGGTGATGACGAAGGCCATGATCCCGCCGATGAGCGCCAGACCGCTGAGCAGCACCACGGCCACCGCGCCGCCGCGGTGGAAGCCGCGCTTGTCCAGCCAGTCCACCGCGGGCAGCAGCAGCGCGGTCACGATGACGGCGATCAGCACCGGCACCACGATCAGGTCGACCTTCATCAGCACCCACACCGCAGCAACCACGGCCGCGACGATCACCAGCAGGCGCCACGCCCACGCGGCCGTCTTCCGCACCAGCGGACTCACGGCCTCGTCGGCGGCATCGGACCGGATCGGCATGGCGCCAGAGTAATCTCCCGTCGCGGCATTCGAGGGGCACCGCGCACAACCCGCCCCGCAAACTCGCCGACCGTGATTGGATCGGCGAATGGCACCCCGTGCGCTGTCCCGCCTGCTCCCGTTGTCCGCCGCGCTGCTGACCGCGGCCACCGTTGCCGCCTGCGGCGGGTCGAATCCCGCCCCCGAGCCCGAGGCCGCCATGCCCACCGTCCCCGAGGCCGTGGCCACGCCGCTGGTCGGGTCGGCGGTCGCCGAGCCGATCCCGGTGGCCGCCACCGACGGTCGCACCCACCTGGTCTACGAACTGCTGCTGACCAACACGTTGTCGGGCAACGCCACGCTGAACTCGCTGACCGCCCGCGCCGGGGACCGCAACCTGCTGACGCTGGCCGGCGACAACCTCAAGTACTGGACCCGCGTCCTGGGCAACAACGCCGTGCCGACCAACGTGCTGGCGCCGGGCCAGAGCGCGATCGTCTGGCTCGACGTTGTCATCGACGGCGGCGCCACCCCGCCCACCGATATCACGCACTCGGTGGACCTCAATGTCAGCAAGCCCTTCCCCGGTGTGGTGCCGCCGCGGTTGACCCAGGACGTCGCCCCGGTGACGGTGTCCGACGCCAAGCCCGTCTCGATTGCCCCGCCGCTGGACGGCTCGAACTGGTTGAGCGCCAACAGTTGCTGCGACATGACCGCGCACCGGATGGCCGTCAACCCGATGAACGGTCAGCTGTGGATGTCGGAGCGCTTCGCCATCGACTACGTCCAACTCACCGACGACCACCGACTGTTCACCGGGGACCCGACCAAGCTGGACAGCTACGCCTACTTCGGCGCCCCCATCCACGCCGTCGGCGGCGGCAAGGTCATCACCGTGGTCGACAACCTGCCCGAGCAGGTGCCCTCGAAGACCCCCGTCGGACTGCCGCTCGAGCAGTACGGCGGCAACCACGTGGTGCAGGACCTCGGCGACGGCAAGTACGCCTTCTACGCCCACCTCCAACCCGGCAGCATCACCGTCAAGGAGGGCGACGAGTTGACCGCCGGCCAGCAGATCGCCGAGATGGGCAACTCCGGCAACTCCGATGCGCCGCATCTGCACTTCCACGTGATGGACGGACCACACCCGTTGGCGTCCAACGGGTTACCGTTCGTCTTCGATTCGTTCCGGCTCGATCAGCGGGTCGCGTCCCTCAACGGGCTGGACCGGCTGTTCACCGGCCAGCCGGCGCCGCTGCAGCCCGGTTTCGCCGTCCGCGACGAAACCGAGGTCACTCCCCTGGTGCTCGACATCATGAATTACGCTGTCGCACAGTGACCGAGAACCTGAACCCCCGCCAAGTGGCCGCCGCGGCGGCCGCCGACACCGCAGCCATCCTGGCGTTCTGCGCGCTGGGCCGACGCAGCCACGACGAGGGCGTGAACGTCGCCGGCCTCAGCAAGACCGCCTGGCCGTTCCTCAGCGGCACCGCCGTGGGCTGGTTGCTGTCGCGCGGCTGGCGTGCGCCCGGCGCACTGCGGCCGACCGGCCTGGTGGTGTGGCTGTCGACGGTGCTCGTCGGAATGGTGTTGCGCAAGGTCAGTTCCGCCACCGTCGCGGCGCCGTTCGTCGCGGTCACCTCCGCGGTGACGGCGGTGCTGCTGCTCGGGTGGCGGGCCGGCGCCGCGCGACTCGGGCCTACGGCCGTTCGCTAGCCAGCGTCAGGATCACCCGCAGCCCGCCCAGCGGACCGTCGGCCAATTCCACCCGACCGCCGTGCAATTCGGCCTGCTGCGCCACCAGCGCCAGCCCCAGCCCGGAGCCACCCGTGGCCGCGGTGCTGCCGCGCACGAACCGGCCCAGCACCGTGTCGTGCTCCTCCTCGGGCAGCCCGCGGCCGTTGTCGTCGACGATGATCTCCATCCGGTTGCCCTCGCGCCGCGCGGTCAGCACGACGCGGGTGGCCCGCCCGTGCAGCACCGAATTGCGCACCAGGTTGTCGACCGCCAGCCGCAGGCCGCCCGGCCAGGCCAGGATGACTCCCTCTGCGGGCGTGGCGAATTCGCAGTGCACCTCGATCTCGGGCCCGTCGGGGCGAGCGTTCTCGCGGACCACCCGGTCCAGCAGCTCCTCGAGGTCGACGAGTTCGCGGTCCTCGTCCTGGGCCAGCTCCCCGGACGCCAACTGGCCCAGGGCGGTGATGGTGGCCTCGATGCGCCGTTGCGCCCGCGAGAGGTCGGCGACCACCTCGGCGCGTTCCTCGGCGGGCAGGTCGTGGATGCGCAGGGTGTCCAGGTCGGCGCGCATGGCGGTCAGCGGGGTGCGCAACTCGTGGGCGGCGTTGGCCGCGAAGTCCTGGGCCGCCTGCAGCGAGCGGGTGGTGGCCTCCTGCGCCGCGGCCAGCCGCCGCAGCGTGTCGATCATGGCCTCGGACAGGTCCTCGGCCTCCTTGACCCCGCGCACCGGGTCGATCCGGTCGGAGCCACCCTGGCCCAGCCGGCGGGTCTGCTCGGTCAGCTTGCGCAGCGGGCGGGTCGCCGCGCCGCCCAGTAGCCAGCCCAGACTCAGCGCGATGAGCAGGGCCAGCACGCCGATGCCGATGTACAGCGGCACCCGGGCCCGGCTGAGCAGGATGCTGTCGGCGCGGATGCCGACCGACATCATGACGCCCTGGCCCTCCAGCGGCACGGTGCGGACCCGGTAGTCGACGCCGTTGACCGTCACCGTCTCGGTGCCGGGCGGCAACTTGGGCAGCTGCAGTCCGCGCTGGAAGATCACCTCGCCGGTGCTCAACGACCGGCCCGTGGACAGCACCGCGTTGCCGGGGGAGCCGGCCTCGGTGCTGGCGTCGACGATCGCGTCGAGGCGGCGGTCCAGCTGCTCGGCGTCGTTGCCCGCCAACGCGATCGAGGTCAACACCATCAGCGCGGCCACCACGGCGGCCGCGGCGATCGCCGCGGCGATGGCGACCCGCACCCGCAGCGAGGCCCGCAACCGCGGCCACCAGCGGGCGAACACCGCGCGCATCAGGGCTCGGCCCGGAGCACGTATCCGATCCCGCGGACGGTGTGGATGACCCGCGGCACCCCGTCGCGTTCGAGTTTGCGGCGCAGATAGCTGATGAACACGTCGGCCACGTTGGTGTCGACGTCGAAGTCATAGCCCCACACCAGCTCGAGCAGCTGCTGGCGGGACAGCACCACCCCGGCGTTCTCGGCCAGCACGGCCAGCAGGTCGAACTCCCGCTTGGTCAGGTCGGCTCGCTCCCCGGCGACGAACACCAGCCGCCGCGCGGCGTCGATGGTCAACGGCCCCACCACCATCGCGTCGGTCTGCTCCTGGCCGAGGCTGGCGCGGCGCAGCAGCGCGTGCAGGCGCGCCACCAACTCGCCGAGGTCGAACGGCTTGGTCAGGTAGTCGTCGGCGCCGGCTTCCAGCCCGGCGATGCGGTCGTTGACGGTGTCGCGCGCCGACAGCACGCAGATCGGGATGTCGTTGCCCAGCGCCCGCAGCGCGGTCACCACCGCAACCCCGTCCAGTTCGGGCATCTGGACGTCGAGCACCAACGCGTCGTGGGTCTCGGTGGACAGCAGCCGCAGGGCTTCCTTGCCGTTGGCGGCGACCCGCACGTCGAACCCGGAATGCCGCAGCCCGCGCGAGACCGACGTGCGCACGTCCGGGTCGTCGTCGACCATCAGCACCGTGCGGCCCGCCTCCCGCGCGGGATCACCGGACCCCGCGGGCACTGCTAGTTGGCCGCAGCCGGGTCGAGGTCGTGGCCGCAGCGGTTCTTGAGGTCCGTCAGCGGCTGGCGGATGCCGGTGAGCTCGGCCTTCACCTGCGGGTTGGCCTCCATGTAGTCCTGCACCTCGGATTTGATGGTCTCGCGGTCCTGCCCCTCGAGGCTGGTGAAGAAGTCGTTGACCTCGGGGTGGGTGAACAGGTACGCCGAGGTGGAGGCAGACACCCCGGCGGCGACGCCGGCCAGGTCGGCGGCCGTGCAGTTCGGCGGGGCGGCGACGGCCGAGGAGGCGCCGAAGAGCATCGCACCGGTCATCGCTCCGGCACCCAGGGCACCGAGAACTACGCGACGGGCAGCAAGCATCATGGTCGGACTCCTTCGGGGGTGGGTTGAGTAGCCGTCACCAATCCAAGCAGATCGGCGGCACTCTTTCCTGCCCAACCGGGTGATGAGCGTTGCGAATGCGCTATTG
>JAEWRC010000128.1 GCA_023460175.1 Actinomycetes bacterium | reverse complement strand
TCAACGAAGAGGTCGACGCGTTGGAGTCGATGGGGATCCCGCCGATTGAGTATCTGGTCTCCACGCGGATCATCGCGGGCATGACGGCGATCACGCCGTTGTATGCGATCGCGGTGATCATGTCGTTCGTGGCGGCGCAGTTCACCACGGTGGTGTTGCTCGGGCAGTCCGGTGGGTTGTACAACCATTACTTCTATACGTTCTTGAATCCGATCGATCTGTTGTGGTCGTTTTTGCAGGCGATCCTGATGGCGATCACGATCTTGTTGATCCACACCTACTTTGGTTATTTCGCCACCGGGGGGCCGGCCGGGGTCGGCGCCGCGGTCGGTAACGCGGTACGCACCTCGCTGGTCGCGGTGGTCAGTGTCACCCTGCTGGTCTCACTGTCGATCTACGGCTCCAACGGCAACTTCAACCTCAGCGGATAGCGGATTCGGGAAACAGAACTGTGACAGACAATCTCGGACGCGGCAGGGCCTGGGCCCGGCCCGTGGCGGGCGGGGTGGCGGTGCTCGCCCTCGTCGGCGTCATCGCCCTGGCGGTCGCGCTGTTCCAGGGCAGCTTCACCAAAACGGTGCCGGTGACCCTGATTTCGGATCGCGCCGGCCTGGTGATGAACCCGGACGCCAAGGTCAAGATGAACGGTGTGCAGGTCGGCAAGGTGGCCGCCATCGAGACCCGCCCGGACGGCACCGCCGAGTTGCACCTGGCGATGGATCCGGGTCAGCTGCGCCTGATCCCGTCGAACGTCACCGCCGACATCGAGTCCACCACGGTCTTCGGTGCCAAGTTCGTCAACCTCAAGGCGCCCGAGAACCCGTCGCCGCAGAAGATGGCGGCCGGCCAGGTGCTGCGCGGCGACCACGTCACGGTCGAGATCAACACGGTGTTCCAGCAGCTGACCCGCGTGCTGGACAAAATCGACCCGGTCAAGCTGAACGAGACCCTCGGCGCCATGTCCGCGGCCTTCGGCGGCCGGGGCGAGAAGATGGGGCGGACGCTGACCGATTTCGAGGCGTTGCTGGAGAAGCTGGAGCCCAGCCTGGCGAACATGGCGCGCGACACCGAGGCCACGGCCGTGGTGGCCGACGCCTACGCCGACGCGGCGCCGGATCTGATGCGCACCGTGGAGAACACGATCCGGGTCAGCGACAGCATCGTCGACGAGCAGCAGAACCTGGATGCTTTTCTGGTCAGCATGATCGGGCTCGCCGATGTCGGCAACGACGTTGTGGGCGGCAACCGCGCCGCGCTGAGCGAGACGCTGCGGCTGCTGGTCCCCACCACCGATCTGCTCAACGAGTACGCGCCGGGTCTCAATTGCGCCCTGGGCGGCATGGCCGTGCTGGCCAAGCAGCCGCCGGCCGCCGACCCGGGTATCGCGGTCAACGTGGCCTTCACACTGCACATCGAGCGCTACCGCTACCCGTCGAGCCTGCCCAAGGTCGCGGCCAAGGGCGGCCCGCAGTGCATGGGACTGCCGGACATCGGATTTGCGAACAAGGCGCCGTACCTGGTGACCGACACCAACTCCAACCCGTGGCAGTACGGCAACCAGGGCATCCTGCTCAACTCCGACGGCCTCAAGCAGTTGCTCTTCGGTCCGCTGGACGGCCCGCCGCGCAACACCACACAGGTTGGACATCCGGGATGACGCGTACCAGAAGCACCCTCGTCAAGTTCGGCATCTTCGCCACGATCATGGTGCTGCTGACTGCCTTCCTGTTCATGGCGTTCGGCGAGTATCGGGGTGGGGCCACCGCCAAGTACTCGGCGGTGTTCTCCGACGCGTCCCGCCTCGAGGGCGGCGACTCGGTGCGGGTCGCGGGAGTCCGGGTCGGCACCGTCGACTCGGTGTCACTGCAGCCCGACCGCACGGTCCTGGTGAAGTTCAACGCCGAGCGCGACATCAAGCTGACCACCGGCACCAAGGCCGCCGTGCGCTACCTGAACCTGGTCGGCGACCGCTACCTGGAACTGCTGGACAGCCCGGGTTCGACGAAGATCTTGCCGGCGGGGTCGCACATCCCCGAGGAACGAACCCAGTCCGCGCTGGACCTCGATCTGCTGCTCGGCGGCCTGCGGCCGGTCATCCAGGGCCTCAATCCGCAGGACGTCAACGCGCTGACCTCGTCGCTGGTCCAGATCCTGCAGGGACAGGGCGGCACGTTGGAATCGCTGCTGAGCAAGACCTCCTCGTTCTCGACTACGCTGGCCGACAACAACGAGGTGGTCGAGCAGTTGATCGACAACCTCAACACCGTCGTCGAGACGCTGTCCGAGGACGGCGACAAGTTCTCCGGCAGCATCGACCGGCTCGAGCAGTTGATCAGCGGACTGTCCGAGGACCGCGATCCCATCGGCACGGCGATTACCTCCTTGGACAACGGCACCGCGTCACTGGCCAGTCTGCTGGCCGAGGCGCGCCCTCCGCTGAGCGCCACCGTCGATCAACTGAACGTCCTGGCTCCGCTGCTGGAAGCCGGCTCCCCGAATCTCGATGCGGCACTGCAGAAGATGCCGGAGAACTACAAGAAGCTGCGCCGATTGGGCGCCTACGGCAGCTGGATCATGTACTACATCTGCGGGCTGTCGTGGCGAGTCACCGACCTCCAGGGACGGACTGCGGTCTTCCCGATGCTGAAACAACTGAGTGGGAGGTGCGCAGAGCCCTGATGCTTAAGTACCGCGAATCAAATCTTGTTCGCGCGGGCTTCATCGGCGCCGCGCTGATGGTCCTCGTGATCGCCGTCGGGCTGCAGCCCGAGCGGCTCATGCAGTGGGCCACCTCGGTCCGGCACCAGGCCCTGTTCTCGGAGGCCGGTGGCCTGATCGTCGGCAACGACGTGACGATGTCCGGCATGAGGGTCGGCTCGGTGTCCGCTGTGGAGCTCGAAAAAGGCGACGCGCTGGTGACATTCACCGTTGCCGGCAAGCATCCGCTCGGGTCGCAGACCACCGCGCACATCCGCACCGGCTCGCTGCTCGGCGAGCGGGTGCTGACGCTCGAATCCGAGGGCAGCGAGAAGCTGTCCGCGGGGACCGTGATCCCGGTGACCCGGACGTCGTCGCCGTACTCACTGACCGACGCGATCGGTGAGTTGACCACCAACACCGAGGGCACCGACACAGCCTCGCTGAATCAGTCCTTGGACACTTTGTCGGCCACGCTGGATCAGCTTGCCCCGCAGCTCGGTCCGACGTTCGACGGGCTGTCCCGGCTCTCGCGATCGATCAACAGTCGCAACGAGAACCTGGCCGCGTTGCTCGAGAGTGCCGGCGACGTCACCAAGGTTTTGGGGGAGCGCAGCGACAAGTTGAACACTTTGATCCTCAACGCCAACGATCTGCTCGGCGTGCTCAACGACCGGCGCGAGGCGATCGTCGATCTGCTGGCCAACACCGCCGCGGTCTCCCAGCAACTCAGCACGCTGGTGGCCGAGAACGAGGCCGAACTGGCACCCACCCTGGAACGGTTGAACGTGGTGACCGCAATGCTGGAGAAGAACCGGGACAATATCGGCGAGGCGCTGCCGGGTATCGCGAAATTCCAGGTGACACAGGGTGAAACGCTGGCCAACGGCCCGTACTACAACGCCTACGTGCCCAACCTGCAGCCCGCACAGCTCCTCCAGCCCTTCCTGGATTACGCGTTCGGGTTCCGCCGCGGAGTCAACGCCGGCCAGCCCGGTGACGACGCCGGTCCGCGCGCCGAATTGCCGCTGCCCTACAACGGGATCCCCGGAGGTTCGCGCTGATGAACCGCAAGCGTTTGATCGGGCCCCTGGCGGTGCTGCTGGCCGTGGCGCTGGTGGCGGGCGTGGCGTATGTGGTGCGACAGCAGTTCTTCGGCTCCAAGACCATCGAGGCGTTGTTCACCTCGGCAACCGGTATCTACCCCGGCGACGAGGTGCGGGTGTCCGGTGTCGCGGTCGGCACCATCGAGGCGATCAAGCCCGAGGGGACCCAGACTCGCGTGGTGCTCGAGGTCGACCACGATGTCCCGATCCCGGCCGACGCGAAGGCCGTGATCGTGGCGCAGAACCTGGTGGCGGCGCGCTACGTGCAACTGGCACCGGCGTACCGCGACAGCGGTCCGACGATGGCCGACGGCGCCGTGATCCCATTGGAAGCCACTGCGGTTCCGGTGGAATGGGACGAGGTCAAGACGCAGTTGATGCGGCTTTCCACCGAACTCGGTCCACAGAGCGGGGTCGACGGCACGTCGGTGTCACGCTTCATCGAGAGCGCGGCGAGCGCCATGGACGGCAACGGCGCCAAACTACGCGAGACCATCTCGCAGCTGTCCGGGGTGTCGCGCATCCTGGCCGAGGGCAGCGGCAACATCGTCGACATCATCACCAACCTGCAGACCTTCATGACGGCCTTGAAGAACAGTAACCAGCAGGTGGTGTCGTTCCAGAATCGGCTGGCGACGCTGACCAGCGTGGTCGACGGCAGCCGCAGCGACCTCGACGCGGCGCTCAAGCACCTGTCCGTGGCGGTCGTGGAGGTGCAGCGCTTCGTCGCCGGTAGCCGGGACCAGACCGCCGAGCAGATCGAGCGCCTCGGGAACGTCACCCAGAACCTCGTCGACCACAAGATCGACGTGGAGAACATCCTGCACGTCGCGCCGAACGCGTTCGCCAACGGCTACAACATCTACAACCCGGACGCCGGCACCGCGGTCGGTCAGTTCGTGCTGAACAACTTCTCCAATCCGGTCGAGTTCATCTGTGGCGCAATCGGTGCCGTCGAGAACACCACGGCGCCGGAGACCGCCAAGCTGTGCTCGCAGTACTTCGGGCCCGCGCTGCGGATGATCAACTTCAACCACCTGCCGTTCCCGATCGCGCCGTACCTGATGCCGTCGGCAAACCCGGAGAACATCATCTACTCCGAGCCCGGTCTGGCGCCGGGTGGCGGGGGTGGCTCCCCGGAGGCACCCGAGCCGCCGCCGGCAGTGTCGGCGTACCCGCGGGATGTGCCGCCGGGACCACCCCCGTTCACCGGTCGGGCTCCAGGAGTGCCACCGCCGGGCGCGCAGCAGATGCTGCCGGGCGCACCGCCGGTCGTACCGCCGAACGTGTTGGCCAATACGCCGGACATGCTCAACCCGGCCGGCGCTGCGCCAGGACCGGCCCCGGGCCCGGCGCTGGCCGCTGAAGTACCCGCCGGAGCGCCTGCCGCAGAAGGGACGCCGCCAGCATGATGGGCAAGAGATCCGTTCGACTGGGGATCGGGGCTGCCTGCGTGGTGGCGCTGACCACCAGCGGATGCGCGTTCCAGGGCGTCAACTCGCTGCCGCTGCCCGGTGCGGTGGGCCGCGGTGCGGAGTCTCAGGTCTTCCACGTCGAGATCGCGAATGTGGCCACGTTGGAGCCGAATTCGCCGGTGATGATCAACGACGTCGTGGTTGGCAGCGTGCGCAAGATGACCGTGCGCGACTGGCACGCCGACGTCGAGTTCTCGGTGGAACCGGGTATCGAGGTGCCGGCGAACGCGGTTGCGACCATCGGCCAAACCAGCCTGTTGGGGTCCATGCACCTGGCGCTGAACCCGCCCGTCGGTGAGGCGCCCGGGCATCCGTTACCAGCCGGGGCGACAATCGCCCTGGACAATGCCTCGACCTATCCGTCCACCGAGCAGACGTTGTCCTCGCTGGCGGCGGTCGTCAACGGCGGCGGTCTCGGCCAACTCGGCGATGTGATCCACAACTTCAGCGCCTCGCTCAACGGCCGCGAATCCGAGGTACGTGATCTGTTGGTCCGGTTGGACACCTTCGTCGGCACGTTGGACGCCCAGCGCGACAACATCGTGGCGTCGGTGGAATCGCTGAACCGGTTGTCGGCCACCTTCGCGGGCCAGCGTGACACCATCACCCAAGCGCTGGAACGGATTCCGCCGGCCCTCGACGTGCTGATCCAGCAGCGGCCACGGTTGACGACGGCGTTGCAGAAGCTCGGTACGTTCAGCGACACCGCCCACCAGTTCGCCAACGAGTCACAGGCCGACCTGGTGCAGAACCTGAAGAATCTGGAACCGACCATCAAGGCGCTCGCCGACATCGGGCCCGACCTGGGCGAGGTGTTGGGCTACGCCCCGACGTTCCCGTACACGCAGAGCTTCATGGACCGCGGTATCCGGGGCGACTACTACAACCTGTTCGCCACGGTCGATCTCACCATCCCGCGGTTGAAGCGGACCCTGTTCCTCGGAACCCGCTGGGAGGACACCGACGCCCAGTTGGTCCCGGCACCCGGCGACCCGTACTACATGAACTACACCTACGACCCGCTCAAGACCGGGGCCAACCCACCGCCGCCGGATGCGTTCCCGTCCGGGTCGGAGGGCGAGGCACCCATCGGTCTGCAGCAGGGACCGATGCCCCCGGTGCCCGCCGAGGTGGGTCCGATTCTGCCGGTGACCCCGCCGCGCCCATTGCAGGTACCCGGTGCGCCCGTGTACCTGACCGCGCCGCCGGCGAAACCGGGTGATCCCATCTTCGCTGGACCCTATGGGGCCGAACCGAATTCGCCTGCACCGACCAACGGGGGTGGCTGATGCTCACGCGTCTCGTCCGGACTCAGCTGATCCTCTTCACGATCGCTTCGATCGTTGGCGTGGCGATCATGCTGTTCGCCTACATGCAGTTGCCGACGTTGCTGGGCGTCGGGCGCCTCACGGTGAAGATGGATCTGCCGGCCACCGGTGGTCTCTATCAGTTCAGCAATGTGACCTACCGCGGCTCGCAGATCGGCAAGGTCACCTCGGTGGAGCTGACCGAAACCGGTGCGCGGGCGACCCTGTCGCTGGATCGCTCACCGAAGGTTCCCGCCGATCTTCAGGCACACGTGCTCAGCATGTCGGCGGTGGGTGAGCAGTACGTGGATCTGCAGCCGCGTACCGATTCGGGGCCCTACCTGGAGAACGGTTCGGTCATCGCGGCGGCGGACACGACCATCCCGCAGGAGGTGGGTCCCATGCTCGATCAGGTCAGCGCGCTGATGGACACCATCCCGCAGGACACGCTGAGTCACCTGCTCGACGAGACCTTCGAGGCGTTCAACGGCACCGGTTACGACTTCGGGTCGTTGCTCGACTCGGCTGCCACGATCACCAGGGATGCCAATGCCATCTCGGACCGGACCCGTGCGCTGATCGACGACGCCGTCCCGTTCCTGGAAGCCCAAGAGCAGACCACTGATTCGACCCGGACATGGGCGCGCAGTCTGGCCGGTATCACCGGGCAGCTGTCGGACAACGATCCGGAGTTCCGGTCGGTGTTGGCCAACGGCCCGGGCTTCGCTCAGGAGACGTCCAGGCTGCTCGAACAGGTGAAGCCGACGTTGCCGGTGCTGCTGGCGAACATGACCACGATCGGCCAGGTCGGCGTCACCTACAACCCGTCGATCGAACAGCTGCTGGTGTTGCTGCCGCCGTATGTCGCGCAGATCCAGACCTACGCGCCGATCAACAACCCGGTGGGTATGCCCGGCGGCGACTTCTCGCTCGGTCTGGGTGATCCGCCGTCCTGCACGGTGGGCTTCCTGCCCCCGTCGGCGTGGCGGTCGCCATCGGACACCGAGGTGATTGATACCCCGGACGACATCTATTGCAAGCTGCCGCAGGATTCGCCCATCGCGGTCCGCGGCGCGCGCAACTATCCGTGCATGGGTCATCCCGGAAAGCGCGCCCCCACCGTCGAATTATGCAACGACCCCGAGGGATTCCAGCCGCTGGCCACCCGTCAGCACGCGCTGGGCCCGTACCCGATCGACCCGAACCTGATCGCCCAGGGCATCCCACCGGACAACCGGGCGCTGCCCGACTCGCAGACCTTCGGGCCGATCGAGGGCACCCCGTTGCCGGTCGGTGTCACCGCTCCGCCTCCGCCGGCCCCGCTGTCGCCGCCCAACGCGCCGCCGCCGAGCTTCGCCGGCACCGGCCCGGGCCCGCTGCTACCGGGCCAACCGATCTATCTCGATCCGCCGGTGACTCCGCCGCCGCCCGAGCAGATCTACAACCCGGCCACGACGCCCGATGACCCGGCCCATTCGCCGCATGCCACCGAGGTGCCGCTGCCCCCGGGCGTAGCGCCGGACCAGGTTCCGCTGCCACCGGGCGTGGTGGGGATCCCCAACCCCGGCACGCCGGGTACGCCGCAGGCCGCCCCAAGCGCCTTCGGCAGCAACGGATCTGACGGGCCGTCGGTGGCGGTCGCCAAGTACAACCCGCGCACCGGGGAGTACATGGGTGCCGACGGCAAGCTGTATCAGCAGGCGGATCTGGCCCAGACGCCGAAGTCCTGGACGGATCTGCTGCCCACCTAGGGCAGGCGCAAAAGTAAAACCGGCCACGGGATCCCGTGGCCGGTTTTGCGTTCTCCGGTTTGTGTCGGCGAGATTGTTGTCAGGGTTACGCTCGCCGCAGACGGTAACGACCCCGACGGCACTTTCGCGGCGGCGAGCCGCCGAATCAGATCTTCTTCATGTAGAACGGCATCCGGATGTGTGGCCACTGATTGCGCCCGCAGGAGCCGCTGGGACCCGTGGTGACGTCCTCGCCGGTGTACTCGTCGGACTTGGCGTCGACGCGGCCGTCAGCGCCCACGGGGTAGATCAGGATGGTCTGCAAGCCCTCGATCGGTGCCCCGTCGGCGCACCAACGCCATTCCGGCACTGCGCGTTTGAGGTACCAGACACCACTTTTCGTATAGATCGGAGCGGACCAGCCCGCATCGCTCTGCACCGTGCCGGCGCAGTCGACCGGGGTGGTGCAGACCGTGGAGATGTTCCAGGTGCCCCGCGTGCTGGGCTGCTCCTGGTAGCGGTCGTTGACCTTGGCCCAGACACCGTTGGAGGAGGTGGCGAAGGTGCCGTTGATGCCCCACTCGGGGTTCGCTCCCGCGACGGCCGGATTGCTGACGCCGGCCGCGACCAGAGTCGCCAAAGCCGCCGCCGTCACACTCGCCCTAATGGCCGACATCACTGCGCTCCTACGTCCGGCGATAGTCTGATTCTCAGAAGCGGAGAATATCACTGTCGCCATGGATCGAGGTGGGGATCCGGCCTAATTATGCCGTCGGAGGGCGGCGCCGTCAGAGAAAATCGACCCGGGCGATCTTGAGCTCGTCACCATCGCGGCTCAGGGTCACCGCCACCCGGAACCGCTGGGGGTCTTTACGGGCGTCCTGGGCGTTGGTGGCCTGCGATTCCGCCGCCACCAGCACCACCGGAGATTCCTCGGCGGCCGATTCCACCGCCACCGAATTCACCGTCACCTCGGTGATGACCTTGGAGGCTTCCAGCGATTCGACCAGGAACTCCGACTGGGCTTCGAATTCCTCCCTGAATTCGCCGGTGGCGCTGTCGATCACACGCTGCACGTTCTCCTCGGCGTTGGTGAAGTCCAACGACATGAGGTTGACCACGCCTTGTCGCGCTACGGCCGCGTACTCGGCGTGGCGTTCCCGCTCCTGGTTGACGCCGTGCTGCTGCCAGGCCATGAAAGCGCTGAACCCCACCAACCCGCAAACCGCTAAAACTGCTGCCGCCACGGCGATCGCAGCCCAGGGCGCCGTGGATCGGGCAGCGGCCGCGGTCGGATGCGGGGCGGGCTGCTCAGGGCCGGCCTCGGTTGTGACGCCGTCCTGGGTTGCGACGCCGGTCTCGGCCTGGCGGCGCAGTAATTCGGCGCGGGCGCGGGCCGCGTTGGCGCGAGCCTCGGCCAGCGCGGCCTGCGCCTCGGCTTCCTCGGCCGCAGCCTGGGTCAGCGGGTCGAGGGCCGCCGGGGCGGCCGACTCGTCATTCTCGGGTGGCTCAACTGCCATGACCCGCCTGCTCCGTCTGTCGGGGTGGTCGCGCTGGCCGTGGATGGGCCGCGCGCGGCTCTGAGAATCTCACTGCAGCCTAGCGTTTCGGCGGACCCCGGGGCGGGGGAGTGCCCATTGGCTGAGTAATCTTCTCCGAAATGAAGAGTTTCGTTTCCAGCTGTGCGAAAGTAGTGACGTGCGTGTGATGGTGATGGCCGCCGCTGCGGCGACGGTAGCCGCGATGCTCAGTGCGCCTGCTGCAACGGTGGGTGCTCCGGTGGCCCAGGCCGGTCCGCAAACCTGCAACGACGCCTTCTGCGTCCCTGGTATCCGGCCCAACGTGGTGATGGGGTCGTACTGCGACAACACGTCGTACTTCGTGTTCGGCACGGCGGTGGCCGGCCCGTCCATCCAGCCCGGCCGCCTGGTCTTCTGCGGATCTCCGCGCCGCTACGAACCCCGGTGGTTCCGCTCTCCGCCCCTGGCCGGTATCCGCGACGAAGGCAGCAAGTGCTCGAACGAACTGCACATGGTTGCCCAAGCCCCCGACGGCCTGTTCCTGAGCTGCATAGCTCATAGCGGCGAATCGCTGTGGCGGCGCGGCGACTGACGCCGCGGCATCAGTCTTCGGCGGGCGGTTGGTCTTCGTAGTTACCAGTTACGAATCGAGCACAGCGCGCCCTTGGGGCCGCTGTCGGTCTTGACCACCACGCCGTCGACGGTGAGTTCACAGCTGTAGCCTGGCACCGGGAAGTTCGGCGCCTCTCCGCTCTGCACGGTCACCATGGCCCACATGCCCGGGTCGGCCAGATGCGCCTCGAGCACCCACGGCTGGTCGGGTCCCACCTCGACGTCGGCCCGCGGGCTGAACATGTACGGGTTGTGGCTGTAGTCGGAGAACAGCGCGGGCTCGGTGTCCCGGTAGTAGATGTGCGACCAGATGGGCGCGTTCGCGGTCACCGTGTACCGGACATGGTGCAGGACCGGCTCGTTCGCGCCGGCCGGGGCCGCGATAGCGACGGACCCGCCCAGCATCGCCAGCGCGGCTGCCGTGGTTGCCAATGCGCGCATCGTCACATCCTCGTCAATGAGATGGGATAGGTGAAGCTGCCGCCGGGGGCGCCGTCGCACCCGGCCGCGAAGTGCGAGACCATCTCGCCGGCCAGGGTCTCGGAGTGCCAGCGGTAGACGTCGTGGGTAGGAATCGTCGGGCCGTAGTAGATGTCGCCGCAACGCAAGCCGAACGGATCGTCGATCACCATGGTGTAGAAACCGTCCTCGCCCAGCACGGCGTCGGCGTGGGTGTAGAGCGCCTTGGCGACAGGCTGAGGAATCGTCAGGACCCGGATGCAGGTCGCGCCCTCGGCCGGCACCCCCTTGCACGGCGTCATCGCCGCGAAGATCCAGGTGTGAAAGTCGCGCCGGTCCGGGATGTGCAGGTTGTAGTTGCCGAAGTACATCGCGTTCGCGGTGGGCGCCACCGAGATCGCGGCCGCCACCAACACCACGCTGGCCACCGCGCTCAGCGCGGCCCGAATGGACTTCACGGGCTTCCTCCACGGTTTTCGGACTGTCCGGCTGACTATAAAACCCCGAGCCAGGCCATTGGGCCGAAACCGGAATCCCGCCTTCGCCACACCGGAGATTGGCATTCTCGCATCCGGAGAATAGCATCATCGGTGACGGTGAGGAGCGAAGAGCCGATGCGAACGATTCCCGACGAACTCGTCCAGCGGTACCGAGAAAACGGGTGGTGGACCCCCGATACGCTCGGCGACCTGCTGGCCCGGGAGTTGCCGGCCGGAGCCGACCTGGAGTTCCGGGTGCACTCGAAGGTCCGCCCCTACCGGGGCACCATCGCCGAGGTGGAGACGACCGCTCGGCGGCTGGCCGCGGGCCTGCACAAGCGCGGGGTGCGCGCGGGCGACGTGGTCGCGATGCAGCTGCCCAACTGGGTGGAGGCCGCCGCGACGTTCTGGGCCTCGGCCTTCCTCGGCGCGGTGGTGGTGCCGATCGTGCACTTCTACGGCCGCAAGGAACTGACCCACATCCTCGGCGATGCCAAGCCCAAGGTGTTCATCACCGCGGAATCGTTCGGGCGCATGGAGTTCGAGCCGGATCTCGCCGCCGATATCGAGATCGTCGGGGTGGTCGGCGGTACCCGCCCCACCTTCGACGACCTGCTCGACGAGGTGCCCTTCGAGGGGGTCCTGCCCGCCGACCCGGCCGCACCGACGCTGTACGCCTACACCTCGGGAACGACCAGCGCGCCCAAGGGGGTGATCCACAGTCACCAGAGTCTGGTGCACGAGACCCACCAGCTGGTGGGGCAGAACATGATGGACACCGGCAAGCAGCTGATCGCCACGCCGGTGGGGCATTTCATCGGCATGGTGGGCGCGTTACTGATGCCGGTGCTGGCTCGGCATCCGATCCACCTCACCGATGTCTGGGATCCCGGGGTCGCCCTGGCGCTGATGAAGAGTGACGGGCTGGCCATCGGCGGCGGTCCGCCCTACTTCATCACGAGCCTGCTGGACCATCCCGACTTCACCACCGAGCACCTGGCGGGGGTCCGCACGGTCGGTCTGGGCGGGTCGACGGTCCCGATCGCGGTCACCCAGCGGCTCACCGACCTCGGCATCAACACCTACCGCTCGTACGGCAGCACCGAGCACCCGTCGATCACCGGCTCCCGTTGGGACGCAGCGCAGGACAAGCGGCTCTACACCGACGGCTGCCCGCTCTCCGGGGTCGAGGTCAAGCTGGGCGACGACGGCGAGGTCTTGTCCCGCGGACCGGACCTGTGCCTCGGCTACACCGATGATGCGTTGACCGCCAGGGCATTCGACGACGACGGCTGGTATCACACCGGCGACATCGGGACCCTCGACGACGACGGCTACCTGACCATCACCGACCGCAAGTCGGACATCATCATCCGGGGTGGGGAGAACATCAGCGCGGTCGAGGTCGAGGAGACCCTGCTCGGCATGCCGGCGGTGGCCGAAGCCGTCGTGGTGGCCGCCCCGGACCCCCGGTACGGCGAACGCGCCGCCGCGGTGCTGCGCGTCCACCCCGGCCACGAACTGCCCAGCCTCGACGAGGTCCGCCGGCACTTCGAGGCCGCCGGGGTCGCGCGGCAGAAGTGGCCCGAGGAACTGCTGCGGGTCGACGAGTATCCGCGCACCGCCAGCGGGAAGGTGCAGAAGTTCAAGGTCCGTCAGGCGGTGCGCGGTGACCGGTAGGAAGCTCGTCCTGGGGGCCAGTGGGTTCCTGGGCTCGCACGTGACCAGGAAGCTGGTCGAGGCCGGCGAGGACGTCCGGGTGATGCTGCGAAAGACCAGCTCCACCAAGGCCATCGACGACCTGGACGTGGAGCGCTGCTACGGCGACCTGTTCGACGCCGACGCGGTGCGCGCGGCGATGACGGGCTGCGATGTCCTCTACTACTGCGTGGTGGACGCCCGGATGTGGTTGCGGGATCCGGCGCCGCTGTTCCGCACCAACGTCGACGGGCTGCGCGACGTCCTGAACGTCGCCACCGAACCGGAGATCGCGGCGGGCCTGCGCAAGTTCGTTTTCACCAGCACCATCGGCACCCTGGCCATCAGCAAGACCCGGCTGGTGACCGAGGACGATCCGCGCAACTGGGACGAGGGCGGCGCCTACATCGAGGCCCGCGTGGCCGCCGAGGACCTGCTCTTCGACTACGTCCGCGACCGCGGCCTGCCCGGTGTCGCGATGTGCGTCTCGACCACCTACGGCCCCGGCGACTGGCAGCCGACCCCGCACGGCGGTCAGGTGGCGATGGTGGCCGCGGGCAAGATGCCGTTCTATCCCGACTTCGGTCTGGAGGTGGTGGGCATCGAGGATGCGGCGCGGGCCATGCTGCTGGCCGCCGACAAGGGCCGGGTCGGGGAGCGCTACATCATCTCCGACCGCTTCATGACCATGCGCGAGATCCAGCAAGTCGTCGCCGACGCCGCCGGGGTGCGGCCAGCGCGGATCAAGGTGCCGCTGCCGGTTTTACGGGCCGGCGCCCGGGCCAACGACGTGGCCGCGCGGCTGCTGCGGCGCGATCTGCCGTTCGCCGCGGCGGGCCAGCGGATGGCCGAGTTGATGTCGCCGCTGGATCACAGCAAGGCCGAACGCGAACTGGGCTGGAAGCCCGAACCCGTGGAGGAGTCACTGGCCCGGGCCGTCGCCTTCTTCCGCGCCCGCCCTTAGTCGACCGACCGGCCCGTCGCGGCGTGATGGCCCGCGCGGAAGCCGAACACCATGGCCGGTCCGATGGTGCCGCCGGCACCGCCGTAGGCGCGACCGGTCACCCCGGCCATGGCGTTGCCCGCCGCGTACAGTCCGGGGATCGGCGCACCGGAGACGTGCAGCACCCGCCCGTCGCGGTCGGTGCGCGGCCCGCCCTTGGTGCCCATCGCGCCGAGGGCGACCGGGACGGCGTAGTACGGCGCGGTGTCCAGCGGGCCCAGGGTGCGTCCCGCCTCGGTCGCGGCGTTGGGGTCGCCCCAGTACCCGTCGTAGGCGCTGCTGCCGCGGCCGAACTCGGGATCGCGCGGATCGTCACCGGCGACGTTGCGGTTCCAGTCGGCCAGGGTCCGGGCCAGACCTTCCGCGTCGATCCCGGTCTTGACCGCGAGCTCGTCGAGATCGGCCGAGGCGCAGAACCATTCGGGTGCCGGCTCGCCGGGTTCGACACCGAGGAACCCGTAGTGCTCGAGGTGTCGGTGGTCGAACACGATCCAGGCCGGGTCGTTGACGTAGCCGTCGCGCGGATGCAGGTACTGGAATGCGCCGGCCATCGAGTTGTAGTCGCAGGCCTCGTTGATGAACCGCCGCCCGGCGCGGTTGACGATGATGCTGCGCGGCCGGGTCCGCTCCAGGCGCACGCTGCGGCTGCGCTGATGGCCGTCGATGGTGTCCTCGGGGATCTGCACGATGGGCACCCACCACGCCTCACCCATGTTGGCCAGGTCCGCGCCGTGGGCCATCGCCATCCGCAACGCGTCGCCGGTGTTGTTCGGCGGGGACACCGGGCCGTGCATGGGGCCGCGCAGGAACGCCTCGACCAGGGTCGTGTCCCATTCGAAACCGCCGTTGGCCAGGACCACCCCGCGCTGCGCCCGGACGTTGATGGTGTTGTCGCCGGAGCTGATTCGCGCGCCGACGATGACCTCGTCCTCGGCGATCAGCTCGACGGCCCGGGTCCCGGTGAACGGTGTGATCCCGGCGTCGAGCACGCCCTTGAGCAGCCCCGCGATCATCGCGGTGCCGGCGACCACGATGTCCCCGGAGGCGTCGTCGATGTCGGCGTGCAGCCGCGCGCGGGTCTCGGCGTCGATCCCGACGTTGCTGAAATCCGGTGGGAAAGAGGTGATCCGGTCGCGCCAGTCCGGGATGCGGTTGAGGTCGTAGGGGACCGGCCCCAGCGAGCGTCCGCCGCCCGGGCGCCCGCCGGGCAGTTCGGGCTTGTAATCGGGGAAGCCGGTGGCGATCTCGAAGCGCATGTCGCTGTGCGCCTCGACGAAGTCGATCATGGCCGGGCCGGTGCGCACGAAGGTCTCGACCAGGTTCTCGTCCATGGCGCCGAAGGACTGCGCGCGCAGGTACGCCATGGCGTCCTCGACGGTCAGTTCACCCTCGGGGGAGCGGTGATGCGCGGGGATCCAGGCGATGCCGCCCGAGACCGCCGTGGTCCCGCCGACGGTCTCGGCCTTCTCATAGACCTCCACCCGCAGGCCGATGTCGGCGCCGGCGACCACGGCGGACAACGCCGCCGTCAGGCCCGCCCCGCCGGTGCCGAGCACGACGACGTCGGTTTCGCGGTCCCAGTTGGTTGCGTTCAGTTCCCCCATGGCCATACGCAGATCCTTTCGGTAAGACGTCAGTTCAATATCACCGACAGCTCTTCGGCTGCCTTGATCACCGCGTCACGACCGCGCTCGACGACGTCCTCGCGATGGGAGATCAGGTTCAGGCACGTCGCCGGGGCCGGGGGCAGTCGATGCACCGGTACGGCAAGGCCATAGGTGTTGGGTTCGATCTCGCCGTGGGTGATGACCCAGCCCTGCTCGCGGGTCAGGGTCACCAGGTCCCGTTCCTCGGGGCGCGGCGGCATGCTGGCCAGCAGCGCAATTCCGGCGGCGCCGCGATCCAGTGGGTAGCGGCTGCCCTCGTGGAAGGACAGTTGGTAGGCGACCTGCGTGGGCACGATCACCGCGATCGCCACCTGATGATCACCCTCGGCGACCAGCATCGACACGGTGGTGGACAACTCGTCGGCCAGGGCGCGCAGGCGCGGCAGGCACACCTGACGCAGGTTGTTGTCGAAGGAAGCGCCGAGGGCGACCAGGCCGGCGGCGGAGCGGTAGCGGCCGTCCTCGGCCTTGGCCACCATCCGGAACTGCGCGAGCGTGCTCAGCAGTCGATAGGCGATGGTGCGGTGCACGCCGATGCGCTCGGCGACCTGCTGCGCGGTCAACCCGCCCGGGGTGGCGGCGACCACCTGGAGCGCGGTCAACCCGCGGGCCAGTGTCTGCGAACCCGGTGCGCCGGTGGCGACAACGGTTATCGGCTGCTCGGTCGCGGCGATTCCTCCCTTGACAGACATCACCTAGGAGAGTGATGCTCTATACATAGTGCACATCGATGTACGATATTAGCACACATCGATCGCAGATAAAGAGAATGACGTAATCGCAGGCAGAGAGGCTTTTTGTGGCTGAGTTCGAGAGCATTTGGAGCGATCTTCAGGGCGTTCCGTTCTCGCAGGGGTACTTGGATGCCGGGGGTGTGCGCACGCGTTATCTGCACGCCGGAGACCGCGACAAGCCGGCTTTGGTGCTGCTGCACGGCTCCGGCGGGCACGCCGAGGCCTATGTCCGCAACCTCGCCGCCCACGCCGAGCACTTCTCCACCTGGTCGATCGACATGCTCGGGCACGGCTACACCGACAAGCCGGGGCATCCGCTGGAGGTCGAGCACTACGTCAAGCATCTGCTGGCCTTCTTCGACGCGATCGGCGCCGAGCGGGTCTACCTGTCCGGGGAATCCCTCGGCGGCTGGGTCGCCTCGCGCGCCGCCGCCGATCACCCCGAACGGATCCACCGCCTGGTGCTCAACACCGCCGGCGGGTCGCAGGCCGATCCCGAGGTGATGAAGCGCATCATCACACTGTCGATGGCCGCGGTCGAGGATCCGACGTGGGAGACGGTGCAGGCCCGGATCAAGTGGCTGATGGCCGACAAGTCCAAGGACTACGACGACATCGTCGCCAGCCGCCAGCGCATCTACCGACTGCCGGGCTTCGTCGACGCGATGCGCGACATCATGGCGCTGCAGGATCCCGAGATCCGGGCGCGAAACCTGATGGGAGCCGAGGAATACGGCGCCATCACCGCTCCGACGCTGGTGCTGTGGACCAGTGACGATCCCACCGCGGACGTCAGCGAGGGCAGCCGCATCGCCTCGATGATCCCGGGGGCGCGGTTCGAGGTGATGGGCGGTTGCGGGCACTGGCCGCAGTACGAGGACCCCGACACCTTCAACCGGCTGCACGTCGACTTCCTGCTGGGACGGGCGTGATGGCCACGCCGAGCGGGCCCGAGGGCCCCGCGGTGGTGATCGTCGGGGCCGGTCCGGTGGGCCTGACCTTGGCGAACATTCTTGGCCTGCAGGGTGTTCCGACGCTGATCGTGGAGGAGCGCGACACCCTCATCGACTATCCGCGCGGGGTCGGCCTGGACGACGAGTCGCTGCGCACCTTCCAGTCGATCGGACTGGTCGACGCCGTCCTGCCGCACACCGTGCCGAATCAGATCCTGCGGTTCTTCGATTCGAACCGGCGACTGCTGGTCGAGATGGCCCCGCCGGACGCCCGGTTCGGCTGGCCCAAGCGCAACGGCTTCGTCCAACCCCTGGTCGACGCCGAACTGTTCGCCGGTCTGAGCCGGTTCGCGCACGTCGAGGTGCGCTGGGGCACCCGGATGACCGCCGCCACCGAGACCGCCGACGGCGTCACGCTCGAACTGACCGGCGCGGCCGGCGCGACTTCGGAGGTGCACACCCGCTACGTCGTCGGGTGCGACGGCGGCCGCAGCGCCACCCGGCACCTGATGGGGGTGTCCTTCGAGGGCACCACCTCGCCGACGCGCTGGGTGGTCATCGACCTGGCCAACGACCCGCTGGGCCATCCGAACAGCGAGGTCGGCGCCGACCCCGAGCGGCCGTACGCCTCGATCTCGATCGCGCACGGAATCCGCCGCTTCGAGTTCATGATCCACGACCACGAGTCCGACGAATTAGCGTCGGAACCCGCGTTCGTCAGCGGACTGCTGGCCAGTTTCGTCCCGCATCCCGATCAGGTCGACATCATTCGCCACCGGGTCTACACGCACCATTCCCGCATCGCCGGAGCCTTCCGCAAGGGCCGGTTGCTGCTGGCCGGGGACGCGGCACACCTCATGCCGGTGTGGCAGGGACAGGGCTACAACAGCGGGATCCGCGATGCGGCGAACCTCGGCTGGAAGCTGGCCGCGGTGGTCAACGGGCATGCCGACGACGCCCTGCTCGACAGCTACGACGTCGAGCGGCGCAAGCACGCGCGCGCCATGATCGACCTCTCGACGATGGTGGGACGGGTCATCTCGCCCACCAATCGTCGCGTTGCGGGTCTGCGCGACAAGGTCATCCGCGCGGCCTCGATCGTCCCGACCCTCAAGCGGTACGTGCTGGAGATGCGGTTCAAGCCGATGCCGCGCTACGACCAGGGCGCCGTCGTACACGCCAGCACCCCGCCCCCGCCGGGCTCGTCGGCCGGCACCTTGTTCATCCAGCCGCGGGTGGACACCCGCACCGAGCAGAACGTCCTGCTCGACGATGTCATCGGCACCGGCTTCGCGGTGGTGTGCTGGAACAACGATCCGCGCCGGCTGCTCGGGGACGAGGCCCTCGAGCGCTGGAAGGCGTTGGGCACCAAGTTCATCGCCGCCCGGCCGAGCACCCAGCTGCACTGGCGCCCGGCCGGTGAGACCGACGAGGATTCCGACGTGGTAGTGGTCGGTGACCGGACCGGGGCGCTGAAGTCCTTCTTCGACGGTCACACCGACTCGGTGTTGTTCCTGCGGCCCGACCGCTGCATCGCCGCGGCCTGCGTGGCTCAGCGCGCGCCCGAGATGAGCGATCAACTGTTCGCGGTCCTGCGCATCGCCCCCTCGACTGCGGTGGAAGGCGGTGAGAACCATGGCGCAACTGGCACTGTGTTGCATGTCGCACAGCCCGCTGCTGAATCTTCCGGGACCGTCGGCTGAACTACTCGACGACATCGGCGCCGCGCTGGCCGGCGCTCGCGACTTCGTCGCCGACTTCGACCCGGAGTTGGTGGTGACGTTCTCCCCGGACCACTACAACGGCTTTTTCTACCGGCTGATGCCGCCGTTCTGCATCGGCACCTCGGCGTCGGGAGTGGGGGACTACGGCACCCAGTCGGGACCCCTGAACGTCGCCGAAGATCTCGCGAACGGCTGCGCGGCAGCGGTTCTCGACGCCGACGTGGACGTGGCGATCTCGGCCGGCATGGAGGTTGACCACGGCACGGTGCAGCCGCTGCAGACCCTCTTCGGTGATGCGGCCGCGGTACCGATCATCCCGGTCTTCATCAACTCGGTGGCCACCCCGCTGGGGCCGCTGCGCCGGGTACGCGCGCTGGGGACCGCGATCGGGCAGTTCCTGGCCACGCTGGACAAGCGGGTGCTGGTGCTGGGATCCGGTGGGTTGTCCCATGATCCACCGGTACCCACGCTGGCCACCGCGCCGCCGGCCGCGCTGGACCGCATCGTGCGCGGCGTGGCGATGACCCCCGAGCAACGCAGCGCCCGCCAGGACGCGGTGATGGCCGCAGCCCACGATTTCGCCCACGGTGACTCGGCGTTGCAGCCGCTGAACCCGGACTGGGACCGCGCCTTCCTGGATCTGATCGACGCCAACCGACTCGACGAGGTCGACGCCTGGACCAACGCCTGGATCGCGGGCGAGGCCGGCAACTCGGCGCACGAGGTCCGAACCTGGGTGGCGGCGTTCGCGGCGCTGGCCGCCGCGGGCCCCTACGCGACCGCCCACCACTACTACCGCCCGGCGCCGGAACTCATCGCCGGGTTCGCAATCCGAACGGCGGTGCCCGTATGACGGCCAATGACAGTGGACCCACGGCGGGCTTCGACCATGAAGTCGACGTGCTGGTCATCGGCAGCGGCGGCGGCGGGCTGACCGCCGCCCTGACCGCCCAGGCCGAGGGCCTGGACGCGCTGGTCATCGAGAAGTCCGCGCACTACGGCGGATCCACCGCGCTCTCCGGCGGCGGGATCTGGGTGCCCGGTGCGCCCTCCCAGCGCCGCGAGGGCTACTCGCCGGACCCGGACGAGGTCTTCGGCTACCTCAAGCAGATCACCGGCGGACTGGTCAGCGACGCCCGCCTGCGGCAGTACGTGGACGCGGCACCGAAGATGATGCAGTTCCTGGAGGACCGCAGCCGCTGGTTCGAATTCGTCTGGAAGCCCGGCTACGCCGACTACTACCCGGAACTGCCGGGTGGATCGGCCCAGGGCAGCACCATCAACGTGCCGGCCATCGATCTGCGCAAGCTCGGCGCCGAGGAACAGAATCTGCTGCAGCCGTTGGCATTGGCGCCCAAGGGAATCTGGTTCGCGCCCAAGGACCTCCGGTTGTTCTATCAGGTCCGGCAGAACTGGCGCGGCAAGGCCGTGCTGGTCAAGCTGATCTGGCGGATGTTCCGCGCCCGGATCTTCGGCGACCGGATGGCCGCGATCGGCCAGTCCCTGGTGGCGCGGATGCGCCTGGCGCTGCAGGAGCACAACATCCCGCTGTGGCTCAACACCCCGATGACCGAGCTCATCACCGACGGCGACGGCCCGTCGGCGCGGGTCGTCGGCGCGGTCGTCGAGAAGGACGGCCGCACCCAACGGATCGGTGCGCGCGCCGGTGTCATCATCGCCGCGGGCGGCTTCGACCACGACATGGCGTGGCGTCGCGAGCACCTGCCGGAGGTCGAGAAGGATTGGAGCTTCGGCAATCCGGCGGCGACCGGCGATGGCATCCGCGCCGGCCAGAAGGTGGGCGCGGCCACCGAACTGATGGACGAGGCCTGGTGGTTCCCGGCCATGTGCTGGCCCGACGGGCGGCTGCAGTTCATGCTGAACGAACGCATGATGCCCGCGCAGTTCGTGGTCAACGGCGCCGGCCGACGCTTCATCAACGAGGCCGCGCCGTACATGGACTTCGCGCACGCGATGATCGAGGGACAGCGTTCGGGGGTCACCCACATCCCGGTCTGGCTGATCACCGATCAACGTTCCTTCCACCGCTACGTGGTCGGCGGCCACCTGCCCATCCCGAAGGTTCCGTTCGCGCCGGTACCGACCGGCCGGAAGATCCCGCAGGCCTGGCTGGACTCCGGAATCGTCAAGGAGGCCGGCAGCTTCGAGGAACTGGCCACCAAGATCGACGTGCCGCCGGAGGCGCTGCGCGGCACCGCCGAGCGGTTCAACGAACTGGCCCGCAAGGGACACGACGACGATTTCAATCGCGGTGACAGCGCCTACGACAACTACTACGGCGACCCGACGCTGCCCAACCCGAACCTGCACCCGCTGGCCGGGCCGCCCTACTACGCGTTCCAGATCATCCTGGGCGACCTGGGCACCTCCGGCGGGCTGCGCACCGACGAACACGCCCGGGTGCTCGACACCGAGGAGCGGCACATCCCCGGCCTCTACGCCGTGGGCAACGCGTCGGCGGCGGTGATGGGCCGCAGCTACGCGGGGGCCGGCGCGACCATCGGGCCGGCGATGGCGTTCGGCTACGTCGCGGCCAAACACCTTGCCGCCAAACACATTGCCGTCCACCACCCACCCCAGAATCAGCAGCAAACCCCCGACAACGTCCGCAACGCCTGAGGAGGCAATCAATGAAGATCTCGCTGTTCTATGAATTCCCGTTGCCTCGGCCGTGGTCGGAGGACGACGAACACCAGCTGTTCCAGCACGGTCTGGACGAGGTCGAGGCCGCCGACAAGGCCGGCTTCTCCACCGTCTGGCTGACCGAACACCACTTCCTCGAGGAGTACTGCCACTCCACCGCGCCGGAGATGTTCCTGGCCGCGGCGAGCCAGCGCACCAAGGACATCCGGCTGGGCTTCGGTGTCATGCACCTGCCCCCGCCCATCAACCACCCGGCGCGCATCGCCGAGCGCGTGGCCACGCTGGACCACCTGTCAAACGGCCGGGTGGAGTTCGGCACCGGCGAGGGGTCCTCGGTCGCCGAGCTCGGCGGCTTCAACATCGACCCGGCCGACAAGCGTGCCCAGTGGGAGGAGGCCCTCGAGGTCGCGATCCGCTGCATGGTCGAGGAACCCTTCACTGGTTTCAAGGGCGAACACGTGGAGATGCCGGCGCGCAACGTGATTCCCAAGCCGCTGCAGAAGCCGCACCCGCCGGTCTGGGTCGCCTGCACCCGCCCGTCGTCGGTGCAGATGGCCGCGCAGAAGGCCATCGGCGCGCTCAGCTTCGCCTACACCGGCCCGGAGGCGCTCAAGGAGCGCGTGGACGGCTACTACCAGGAACTCGAGGCCAACGGTGCGCCCATCACCCCGGCGATCAACCCGAACCTGCTGGCCATCGGCGGTGACCTGTCGATGATGGTGGCCAAGAACGACGACGAGGCGCTCAAGCGACTCGGCATCGGCGGCGGCTTCTTCTCGTTCGGCATCATGCACTACTACCTGACCGGCATGCACACCCCCGGCCGCACCAAGGTGTGGGAGCGTTACGAGCAGGCGGTCAAGGAGGATCCGACGCTGGCCTACGGGCCGGGCCGCGGCGCGATCGGCGGACCCGACACCGTGCGCGAGTTCCTGCGCAGCTACGAGGCCAGTGGCGTCGACGAGATCATCCTGCTGCTGAACCCGCGCAGCCACGAGGGCACCATGGAATCCATCGAGATCATGGGCAAGGAGATCCTGCCCGAGTTCATCGAGCGCGATCAGAAGGCCGTGGCGGACAAGGCCAAGCGCCTCGAGCCGGTCATCGAGAAGATTGAGGCCCGACGCCAGCCGTCGGACGCCCCGTTGTTCGACGAGACCTACGCCTTCGGCGGCCTGCCCACCGGCCGGGACAAGTTCACCGCCGGCGAGATCCCCGAGGCGATGGCCGAGATCAACGAGGGTCGCGTCAAGGCCGCGCAGCTGGAAAAGGCCCAACGGGAATCGGCGAACTGAGTGACGGCACTCGACGAGCTGGTGCGCTACGACGGTAAGCACGTCGTGGTCACCGGCTGCGCGTCCGGCATCGGCGCGCAGGTTGCCCGCCAGCTCGCCGAGTTGGGCGCCCGGGTCACGGGTCTGGACCTGAAAGATCCGCAGCGTGGGTTGGACGACTTCGTCGCCGTGGACCTCGCCGACCCGGATTCGGTGGAGGCCGCGGCCGGCGGTGTCGACGGCGGCGTCGACGCGCTGTTCAACGTGGCCGGGGTGTCTTCGGGCATCGGCGATCCGCTGCTCGTGGTCCGGATCAACTTCCTGGGCATGCGGCAGTTCACCGAGGCGATGATGCAACGCATCCCCGCCGGGGGATCGATCACCTCGGTGTCCTCGCTGGCCGCGTCGGCGTATCGGGAAAATGCCTCGACCACAGCCGGTTTGGTGGCCACCACCTCGCCACAGCAGGGTGTGCAGTGGTGTGACGAGCATCCCGACGCGCTGGCCGACGGCGGCGGCTACCGGCTGTCGAAGGAGGCGACCATCCTCTACACCATGAGTAAGGTCGCCGAACTCGGTGCCCGCGGTATCCGGATCAACTGCACCGCGCCGGGGGTCACCGAGACCCCGATCCTCGACCAGCTGCGTACGGCCTACGGCCAGCAGTACCTCGATTCGTTCAGCACGCCGCTGGGCCGGGCCTCCACGCCGCAGGAGCAGGCCGCGGTGCTGGTGTTCCTCGGCAGCGCGGCGGCCAGTTACGTCACCGGACAGGTGATCTGGGCCGACGGCGGCATTCTGGCGCAGCGGTTCAACGCGGCCGACGATTCTCTCGACCAGATTTCGGGAAGGTAAGCATGGCCGGCACAATGCAGGATTTCCGCAAGATGGCCGACGAGGTCCGCAACTGGGGTCGCTGGGGCGACGCCGACGAGGTGGGCACGCTGAACTTCATCACGCCCGAGAAGATTGCCGAGGCGGCCGGACTGGCCAAGCGCGGCAAGGTGTTCGCGCTCGGCGCCGACTTCGGCTCCAACGGTCCGCAGGGCGCGTTCAAGTTCCGCAACAACCCCGTGCACGTGATGACCGTCGACGGTGGTGACGCCGACACCCTGGTTCGCTACGGGCCCGAGTGGCTGCGCAACGCGGTCGCCCACGACGTCAGCGCGTTCTTCGCCGACAATCCGTTCCGGTTCAACGACGACATGATCGTGATGCCGCTGCAGGCGGCCACCCAGTGGGACGCGCTGAGCCACGTGTACTACGAGGACAAGCTGTACAACGGGTTTCCGGCCGGCTCGGTGACCAGCTTCGGCGCCTACCACTGCGGCATCGACAAGGTCGACGCCAAGGGCATCACCTCGCGCGGGGTGCTGCTCGACGTGGTGCGCTTCCGGGGCGCCGAGGTGTTCCTCGAACCGGGCAACCCGGTGACCCCCGACGAACTCGACGCGGTCGCCAAGAGCCAGGGCGTCGAGGTGCGCAGCGGTGACGTCGTGCTGGTCCACACCGGCTGGTGGACCCGGTTCTGCGCCACCGGCGACGGCGCCGAGGCCGGTTCGGGCCTGGACTGGCGCTGCGCGTCGTGGTTGCACGCCCACGAGGTGGCCGCGGTGGCCGCCGACAACCTGATGGTCGAGGATCCGGATCCGGCCGCCGGCGTCGAGGGCACGTTCCTGCCGATGCACATGCTCTGCCTGCGCGACATGGGTCTGATGCTCGGCGAGTACTGGGACCTGACGGTGCTGTCCGCCGACTGCGCCGCGGACGGCGTCTACGAGTTCCAACTCGTCGCGCCCCCACTCAGTGTCGTTGGGGCCGTGGGCTCGCCGGTGAACCCGATCGCGATCAAGTAATCCACCTCGACGAGTCCCGTCGGCCCATTGATTCCGGACTGAACAGGAGCCCGCATGAACTTCGAGCGCAAGACCATTACCGTCGACGGTCTGGTAACCAGCTACCTGGAGGCCGGCGCCGAGCGCGCGCAGACCGTGGTGCTGCTGCACGGCGGCGAGTTCGGCGCCGGCGCCGAGTTGGGCTGGGAGCGCACCATTTCCGCGCTGGGTGAAAGGTTCCGGGTGCTCGCGCCCGACATGCTCGGCTACGGCCATACGGCCAAGGTGCTCGACTTCGTCGACGGTCGGGGAATGCGGATCCGGCACGTTGCGGCGTTCTGCGCGGCGGTCGGCGTCGACTCCGCCCACTTCGTCGGCAACTCGATGGGCGCCATCAACCTGCTCGTCGACGCCACCTCCACCGACCCGGTGTTGCCCATGCGCAGCCTGGTGGCGATCTGCGGCGGCGGCGAGATCCAGAACAACGAGCACATGCGCGCGCTCTACGACTACGACGCCACCCTGCCGGCCATGAAAGCCATTGTGACCGCGCTGTTCTTCGCCCCCTCCTATCCGGAGGACGAGGCCTACGTGGCGCGCCGGCACGAATCGGCGACCCTGCCCGGGGCGTGGGAGACGATCGCCGCCGCGCGGTTCCGGCGGCCCGGTTCCGAGCCGCCCGCCGCGGCGTCGAGCCGGCGGGCCTACGAGCGCATCGCGGTACCGACGCTGATCGTCGAGGGCGGGGGTGACAAGCTACTGCCGACGGGCTGGGCCGCGGAGATCGCCGCCCAGATCGACGGGGCGCGTTCGGCGGTCATCGAGAACGCCGGACACTGCCCGCAGATCGAGCAGCCCCGGGCGGTCAACGATCTGCTGCTGTCGTTCCTGGGCGATCAGGACGACACCGACCGAACTGGCACGAAGAGCGGAGCGCACGCGTCATGAGCAACGAACTGGCTGGCAAGGTCGCCATCGTCACCGGGGGAGCCGGCGGCCTGGGCCGCGGTATCGCCGAGCGCTTCCTGGCCGAGGGCGCCAAGGTGGTGGTGGGCGATCTCGCCGATGGGCCGCCGCTGAGCGGCGATTACAAGTTCCTCGAAACCGATGTCGCCGACCTCGACCAGATCGAGCGCCTGGTCTCGACGACGGTGGAGACCTTCGGGGGACTCGACATCATGGTGAACAACGCCGGTGTTTCCGGGACCATGCACCGGCGGTTCCTCGACGACGACCTTGCCGATTTCGACAAGGTGATGGCGGTCAACCTGCGGGCGGTGATGGCCGGCACCCGCGACGCCGCGCGCCACATGGCCGAACACGGCGGTGGCTCGATCCTGAACCTCACCTCGATCGGCGGGATCCAGGCCGGCGGCGGCGTGCAGACCTACCGGGCGTCGAAGGCCGCGGTCATCCAGTTCACCAAGTCCGTGGCGATCGAATTGGCGCACTACGAGATCCGGGTCAACGCGATCGCGCCGGGCAACATCCGCACCGCGATCGTCAAGAAGTCGGCCGCCGGGGAGGACCTCGAGCGCCTCGAGCAGTTCGAGGAGGCGATCCGCGCGCAGATGCGCAACGACCGCCCGCTGAAGCGGGAGGGCACCGTGGACGACGTCGCCGAGGCGGCGCTGTACTTCGCGGGGGACCGCTCCCCGTACGTCACCGGCACGGTGCTGCCGATCGACGGTGGCACGGTGGCGGGCAAGGTGATTCAGCGCAAAGCCAAGTAGCTGGTCACGGCCGCGCGTCGGCGCGGCGGGCGTGCTCGCGCACCAGCAGCGGGTAGCGCTGCCGGTCGGGCCGGAAGATGTCGTGGGGCGAGTCGTCGAACTCGAGCAGTTCCGCCGTCGGGAACAGTTGCCGGTAACGCGTCCACGCGTCATCGTCGATGATGCTGCCGGTGCCGCTGCGCACCACGAGCAGCGGGGGCTGCCAGTCGGACAGCGGTTCCCAGAACGACCGGATCTGGGCCGCGCGAAAGGTGGCCAGCGCGGCGGCCTCGTTCAGGCGGTCCCGCACCGGTGTGCCCCGCCAGCGGCCGTCGAGCAGGAACCGCGCC
The DNA here is from genome assembly GCA_023460175.1 of Actinomycetes bacterium. Taxonomy (GTDB): domain Bacteria; phylum Actinomycetota; class Actinomycetes; order Mycobacteriales; family Mycobacteriaceae; genus Mycobacterium. Next base: position 14,891 of record JAEWRC010000128.1, on the reverse strand, counting down.
TGCGGTTCGCCGAGGACGATCTCTTGCGGCACGTAGTCGCCGATCGCGATCGAGCGCACCCGGTCGCGGTGCTGCAGCGCCCACCACAGCGCGGCCGACGTCCCCCGCGAGAACGTGACGAGATGGACCGGACCGGCGGTGATCGCGTCGACGACGGCACCGACGTCGCCGCCCAGGGTGGGCAGGTCGTAGTCCGCCGTCGGGGTGTCGCTGCGGCCGTGGCCGCGCACCTCCACGACCACCGTGCGCCGGCCGAACGCCGGCAGGACTGCGCGGTAATCCTCGGCGACGTCGGTCATCCCGGGGACGAACACCAGCGGTGCGCCCAGGTCGTCGCCGCCGGAATCGAGGTAGTGGAGTCGGACCTCGCCGTGACGGGTGAACGCGGATGTCATCCGTCATGGTTACCAGTTGCGAGTGCCTGCGCCTCAATTCGGACTCGTTTCCGGACCGTGCGATGTTTTGGTACGGGAGGGAGGCTGCGTTCATGACGATCAGTGCACGCGAAGCGCGGCGCCGACTCTTTGTCTTGCTCGAAGAAGTCAACACCGACCACGAACCCGTCCGAATCACTTCCAAAGCCGGAGATGCGGTGCTGATGTCGTCGGATGACTACGACGCCTGGCAAGAGACGATGCATCTCTTTCGCTCGCCCGAGAACGCCCGTCGCCTGATGGAGGCAGTTGCCCGCGACAGGTCCGGGCGCCCGCGGAAATGATGTCTGGCAGGGCAGCCGGCCTACCCTGAGCAATTAAATCAATCACTTGACTTAACCCCGGCGCGCGCGGTTGACTGGACCGCGTGACCGCCACCAGGCCCCTGCGCTCGGACCGGGCCACCGACACCCGCGAGGCCATCCTGACGGCCGCCGAACGGCTCTTCGCCGAACGCGGCGTCTTCGCCGTGTCCAACCGCCAGGTCAGCGACCAGGCCGGGCAGGGCAACAACGCGGCGGTCGGCTACCACTTCGGCACCAAGGCGGACCTGATCCGCGCGATCGTCCGTCGGCACAACGAACAGGTCGAGCGGTTGTGCGAGCAGATGGTCGACGAGATCGAGCGCGACGCACGCCCCGCCGAGCTGCGCGACTGGGTGCAGTGCCTCGTGCGCCCGCTGGCCGCGCATCTGACCAACCTGTCCGGCGCGAACGGCACCTCGACCTACGCGCGGTTCTCGGCCCAGCTGATGCCGGACCCGGCGCACCGCGGCATCGTCTCCGAGGAGTCGCTGTCCTCTCGGTCGGTGCTCAAGATCATCCAGGGCCTCAACCGCTGCCTGCCCGACATGCCCGCCGAGGTGCGCATCGAGCGCAACGCGATGGCGCGGCACCTGATCGTGCACATCTTCGCCGAACAGGAACGCGCCCGCGCCGAAGGCGATCCGATGGTGCGCCCGGACTGGGGCGCCACGGCCGACGGGTTGGTCGACGCGATCACCGGCCTGCTGCTGGCGCCCGTGACGTCACGTCGCGTAGAGGGAGAGACACCGTGAAAGTCATTGTCGACCAACCCAAGTGCGTATCGGCGGGCAACTGCGTCGCCAACGCCCCCGAGGTGTTCGATCAGGACGAGGACGACGGCAGCGTGATTTTGCTCGACGAGAATCCGTCGGAAGACCTGCACGACGCGGTGCGCGAGGCCGTCGCGGCCTGCCCGGCCCAGGCCATCCGCGTCGAAGACTGACCAGACCCACATCCAACAGCCCCCGATAGAGGAAACCCAGTGACCGAAACCCTGACCGACACCGTGACCGACGCCCCCGAGTACCCGATGGAGCGGGCCGCCGCGTGTCCGTTCGCGCCGCCGCCCGGCGTCATGGAACTCGCCGCCCAGGCCCCGCTTTCGCGGGTGCGGATCTGGAACGGCACCACCCCGTGGCTGGTCACCGGCTACGAGGTGGCGCGCACGCTGTTCGCCGACTCGCGGGTCAGCGTCGACGACCGAAATGAAGGCTTCCCGCACTGGAACGAGCACATGCTCTCGACCGTGTACAAGCGGCCGCGCTCGGTGTTCACCTCCGACGCCGAGGAGCACACCCGCTTTCGCCGGATGCTCTCGCGGCCCTTCACTTTCAAGCGGGTCGAGGGCCTGCGGCCTTACATCCAGCGGGTGACCGACGAGTGCATCGACGCGATGCTGGCCGGTGAGCAGCCCGCCGACGTGGTCGCCGATCTCGCGCTGCCGGTGCCGACTCAGGTGATCAGCGAGATGCTCGGCGTGCCCTACGAGGACCACGAGTTCTTCCAGCATCACGCCAATGTCGGCTTGGCGCGCAATGCCAGCGCCGAGGACGGCCAGAAGGGCGCGATGAGCCTGCACGGCTACCTGATCGACCTGGTCAAGAAGAAGATGGAGAACCCGGCCGAGGACGCGATCTCGGACCTGGCCGAGCGGGTCACCGCGGGGGAGATCAGCGTCAAGGAGGCCGCGCAGTTGGGCACCGGGCTGCTGATCGCCGGGCACGAGACCACCGCCAACATGATCGGCATCGGTGTGCTGGCGCTGCTGGAGAACCCCGAACAGGCCGCGCTGCTGCGCGACACCGAGGATCCGAAGGTGATCGCCAATGCGGTCGAGGAACTGATGCGCTACCTGAGCATCATCCAGAACGGTCAGCGCCGGGTCGCCCTCGAGGACATCGAGATCGCGGGCGTCACCATCAAGGCCAACGACGGCATCATCCTCGACCTGGCCCCGGCCAACTGGGACGCCGCGGCGTTCGCGGCCCCTGATCAGCTGGACCTGTCGCGCGAGAACGCCCGCAACGAGCTCGGTTTCGGGTTCGGCCGGCACCAGTGCGTCGGCATGCAGCTGGCCCGCGCCGAGCTGCAGATCGTGTTCCACACCTTGCTGCGCCGCATCCCGACCATGCGCCTGGCGATCCCGTTCGACGAGGTGCCGTTCAAGCACGACCGGTTGGCCTACGGGGTCTACAGCCTGCCCGTCACCTGGTAGAACCTCGTCGACAGGCGCCGGACGGTCACGCCACGTCGATGATGACCTTGCCGATCGCCTTGCGGTCGGCGACGTAGCGCAGCGCGGCGGCCGCGTCGGCGAGTGGGAACCGCGCGCCGATGTAGGGCCGGATCTTGCCGTCGGCGAACATCTGGGCCAGCTCGGCGTCGGCGGGCCCGATGTCGTCGGGGTAGTCCGTGGCGAACGTGCGAATCTCCATGCCGCGGACGGTGATTCCCTTCAGCAGCACCAGGTTGAGCGGAATCGCCGGGATGGTGCCGGAGGCGTAGCCGAGCGTGACGAACGTGCCGCCGCGGCCGAGTGCGCGCAGCGCCGGTTCGGCGTACGGGCCGCCGACCGGGTCGAGGACCGCGGCCGCGCCGGCGCCCTCGGTGATCTCCCGGATCCGGTCGCGCAGGTTCTCGCGCTCGTAGTCGATGGTCGCGACGGCCCCGCGCTGCGCGCAGATCGCCAACTTCTCGGGCCCGGACGCGGCGGCGATGACGCGCGCACCCATCGCGGTGGCCAGGTCGACGGCGGCCAATCCGACACCGCCGGCGGCGCCGAGGACCACCACCGCGTCGCCGGGGCGCACCGGCGCCACCGTGCGCAGGGTGTAGTACGCGGTGCGGTAGGTGACACCGAAGGCCGCCGCGTCGGCGAAGTCCACCCCGTCGGGGACCCGGGTCAGCGAACCCGCCGGCGCCGCAACCTGTTCGGCGAAGGCGCCGACCATCATCGACCCCGAGACCCGGTCACCAGGGCGCCAGGTGACGTCGGGGCCGACGGCGAGCACCTCACCGGCGAACTCGCTGCCCGGCGAGAACGGCGGCGGAATGCGCACCTGATAGCTGCCGGACAGGAACAGCACGTCGGGAAAGTTCACCGCCGCGGCCCGGACGCGCACGACGACCTCGCCGGGACCCGGTGTGGGATCGGGAATCTCGTCGTACACCAGGCTCTCGGGGGGACCGTACTGGTGGCACAGCACTGCTTTCATTCGTTGTCCTTTCCGACCGCAACGTCCTCTTCGACCGCAGCGTCCTCTTCGACCGCATCGATGCCGCGCAGACAGAACCGCACGAGGTGGGTCACGTCCTCGGGCCGCGGCGACGTCCCGGGCCCGACGTGGCGGCGCATGGTGGCCATGGTGAGTTGGAAGACGGCCTCCGCGTCGAGGCCGGCGTCGTCGCTCCCGAGCGCGGCGAGCGGTGCGATCAACAGATCCCGCATGGGTGCCATGATGCCGTCGACGGGTTCGGTGCGCGTCATCTGTTCCACCACGGCGCGGCTCATACTGGTCAGGTGCGGGTCGGACACCTGCGCCAACGCCCCGGTGACCCAGCGGGCGACCTTGTCGGCGGGGGTGTGGGCCTTGTCCATCTGATGCTCCAGATAGGACACGACGATGCCGATGCCGCGTTCCATCACGGCCAGCAGCAGATCGTCCTTGCCCGCGAAGTACCGGTAGAAGGCCTTCTTCGACGATCCGGCCTCGGCGACGATGTCGCTGACCCGGGGCGGCTCCGGGGCCACCCGCTGCATGACCGTGATCGCCGCCGCGAGAATGCGTTCCACGTCGTCGGTGGCCTCGCGCTGCCGATTGTCCAGGGCCCGGTGGACGGCCTGGGCCACCCGGGTGGTGGTCATGGCGCCGGCGGCACCAGCGGTATCTGGCTGACCCGGTCGCCGTACTTGGCCTGCGCGGCGGCGATCCGGACGTCGAGGAACTCGCTGGGCCATTCGGGGTCCTCGGCCTCGTAGTCCTTGAGCAGCATCCGGGCCAGGTTCACCTTGTGGGCCTCGGTGGGCCCGTCGGCCAGGCCGAGCGCGACACCGCCGAGCAGCACGTTCGTCAGCGGCAGTTGCTGGGTCAGCCCCATGGCGCCGTGCACCTGGATGGCGCGCAGGCCGATGGACTTGAGGACCTGGGCGGACAGGATCTTGCAGACCCCGATCTCGGCGCGGGCCGCGTGCTCACCGGCGGTGTCGATCAGCCACGCGGTGTGCAGGACGGTCAGCCGGAACTGCAGCAGCTCGGCGTAGGAGTCCGCGATGAACGCCTGGACCAGTTGTTTGTCGGCCAGCGAACTGCCCTGGGTGAACCGGCTTTTCGCGCGGTGGGCCATCATGTCCAGCGCGCGCTGGGCCACTCCGATGGACCGCATGGCGTGGTGGATGCGGCCGCCGGCCAACCGCGCCTGCAGGATCTGGAAGCCGTGGCCCGGCTCGCCCAGCATCGCCGAGGCGGGCAACCGGACGTTGTCGTAGTGGATCAACGAATGCCCGGCCTCGTGCGGCAGCGAACCGACGAGGTGATGCGTCGCCTCGATGTTGACCCCGGGGGTGTCGGCCGGGATCAGGAAGGTCGAGGCGCCGCGGTGCACGGGCACGTCCGGGTCGGTGATGGCCACGACGATGATGAACGAGGCCACCGACGCGTTCGACGAGAAGTACTTGCGTCCGTTGAGCACCCAGTCGTCGCCGTCGCGCACCGCGCGGGTGGTGAAGACCCGCGGGTCCGAGCCGCCCTGGGGTTCGGTCATCGAGAAGCAGGAGAAGATCTCTCCGGACAGCAACCCGTCCAGGTAGCGCTCCTTCTGCTCGGGGGTGCCGAAGCGGGCCAGGATCTCGGCGTTCCCGGTGTCGGGGGCCTGGGTGCCGAACACGATGGGCGCCCAGCCGCTGCGCCCGAGGATCTCGTTGATCAGCGTCAGCTTGACCGCGCCGAACCCCTGCCCGCCGAGTTCGGGACCCAGGTGCGGGGCCCACAATCCCCGATCGCGGACCTGCTGTTTGAGCGGGTCGACGATCTTGCGCCGGTCCTCGTCCAGCGGGAGGAACTCACACCCGGGGAAGAGCACCTCCAGGGGCTCGACCTCCTCGCGGACGAAATCACGGATCCAGGCGAGCTTTTCCTCGAACTCGGGCTCGGTGGAGAAATCCCATGCCATGCGCTGCTCCTCTGCTGGGCGAACTGGTGATCAGGGAATGCCGCCGTCGGCCCGAACAATCGAACCGGTGGTGAAACTCGACGCGTCCGACATCAGGAACAGCGCGGCTCCGACGATCTCGTCCGGGTTGCCGGCGCGCTGCAGCGCCGAGTGGCCGAACGGATTGCTGGTGCCGTCGAAGTCCCAGGCCTTGCTGATGTCGGTGAGGAACGGCCCGGGCATCAGGGTGTTGACCCGCACCGTCGGCCCGAACGCCTGGGCCAGCCCCTCGGTCATGGCGTTGAGCCCGGCCTTGGAGGCGGCGTACGGGAGGAAGCTCGGGTGCGGGCGCAGCGAGCCGTGGGTGCTGACGTTGATGATCACCCCGCCGCCGGCGGCCACCATCTTCTCGCCGATCAGCGCCGAGAGCCGGAACGGCCCCTTGAGATTGAGGTTGACCACGGCATCGAACAGCTTCTCGGTGACGTCGGTCTGCTTCTCGTAGACCGGTGACATGCCGGCGTTGTTCACCAGCACGTCGACCTTGCCGAACCGCTCGTAGGCGGCGTCGACCAGTCCGTCGAGCTGGTCCCAGCGGCCCACGTGTACCGCGTAGGGCAGCGCGGCGCGGCCGGTCTGGGCCTCGATCTCGGCGGCGGTGGCCTCGCAGGCGTCCAGCTTGCGACTGGCGATCACCACGTCGGCGCCGCAGCGCGCCGCGGCGAAGGCCATCTCGCGGCCCAGGCCGCGGCTACCGCCGGTGATCAGTACCACCCGGTCGGTGAGATCGAAAAGCTCCGTCGGAGAGGCCATCTCAGACACCCCCGGCGGTGCGGGTCAGCTCGGCCGCAGTCGCCATGAGCTGCGGGACCATCGGTCCCATCGCGGCGGCGACGGCCGGGTCGACCTTGCTGTTCGGGGCCAGCGAGGCCGCGTACGTCTTCTCCAACATGATGCCCAGCTTCCAGTTGGCCAGCACCAGGTAGTACTGGATGTCGTCGGTGGGTCGGCCGCTGATCTTCTCGTAGTGGGCGAGCAGCGCGCTGCGGGTCGGCATGCCGGTCATGTCCAGGTAAAACCCTTCGGTGACCGGGTTCTCGCCGTCGTAGCCCAGCAGGGCCCAGCCGAGGTCGAGCAGCGGGTCGCCGATGGTGGTCATCTCCCAGTCGACGATCGCGGCCAGCCGGGCCGGGGCGCCGTGGGCGTACATCACGTTGGCGAACTGATAGTCGCCGTGCATGATCCCCGGCGTGTAGTGGGCCGGTCGGTTGCGGCGCAACCACTCCGCGGCCACGTCGAGTCCGGGTAGCTCGCGCACCTGGTAGGCGGACAGGAACTTCAACCAGCGATCGACCTGACGTTCGTGGAAGCCATCGGGCCGGCCGAACCCGTCGAGGCCCTGACCGCGCCAGTCGACGCCGCCGAGCCTGGCCGCCCCCTCGACCAGCTGGAACGCCAGCCCGGCCCGAGCCTCGAGGTCGGTGTCGAACGGCGCCTGCCAGCCGCCCCCGCCCATCGGACTCCAACCGTCGATCTCGGCCATCACGTAGAACGGCTTGTCCAGCACGGTGCCGGTGTCGTCGGCGGCGATCAGTTGGGCGTGCGGAACGTCGGTGCCGCGCAGCGCGCGGACCAGCCGGATCTCGCGGAGCAGGCCGTCGACCCGGGCGGCGTCGGCGCGGGCGCCGGGCATCCGCAACACCATTCGGGCCTCGCCGCGCCGAATGCGGTACAGGGTGTTCTGCGAGCCGCCGGTCAGCAGTTCGAGCTGCGGGGGTTCGCCGTGGCCGGGGGCCTCGTTCTTGTCGAGCCAATGGCCTAGGACGTCGGCGTCGATGTCGGTCGCGTGTGGCTTGTCCGTGTGTGGCATGAACCCCTCACTCTCGCTGTGGAGACTAGCATTCTCCAGCAAGGGAACCAAGGGTCTCCGGCGCGCGGGCCGGGGGCGGTGCGTGCGACTATCGAACGGAGTGGCAGCTGTCGCAGGTGGCGCCGTCCGAGAGCTGATTCTCTAAAAAAGAGAACGATATTTCCGCACCACAACCCGGCAACTGTCCTGGTCGGGGCCGCAATCGTGCTGTTGTTCGGACAGGCGAACTGATAATGTCATTACCCACGACGTCAGCGGTTGCGTGCTGCGTCGGTTCTTGGAAGAAACTCGCTCGCGCGGCAGCCCCGCAGAGGAAGCTGAAGCCCGGAACGTTCACGGAAGGTCGATGATGTCCAGTCAGTCCAGTACCGCCACGCTGTATCCGCCCGGCGGTTTCGGCGCTCCCAAGGATCGTCGCGGCCACGCCACCGGCGACCTCGGCCTCCCGCCGGGGACCGAGATCTTCTCCGCCGACAACCACATCTCCGTGGCCGACGACATCTTCTACGACCGCTTCCCCGAGGAACTCAAGGGCGCCGCGCCGCGCATTTGGTACGAGGACGGCGCCTACATGGTCGGCATGAAGGGCAAGGCCTGGACGGGCGGCGACTTCGGCCGCGTGCTCATGCAGTACGACGACCTGGCCGGTGCCGCCTCCAACAACATCGAGGCGCGCATCCGCGAGCTCAAAGAGGACGGCATCGACAAGGAACTCGCGTTCCCGAATGCCGTTCTGGCGCTGTTCCATTACCCCGACAAGCAGTTGCGGGAGCGGGTCTTCCGGATCTACAACGAGCACATCGCCGAACTGCAGGAACGTTCCAAGGGCCACTTCTACGGTGTGGGCCTGATCAACTGGTGGGACCCGAAGGGCACCCGCAGCACGCTGGCGGAGCTCAAGTCCCTGGGACTCAAGACTTTCCTGCTGCCGCTGAATCCGGGCAAGGACGACGACGGCAACATCTACGACTACGGCAGCACCGCGATGGACGCGGTGTGGGACGAGATCGAGGACGCCGGCCTGCCGGTGTCGCACCACATCGGCGAGACCCCGCCGAAGACGCCGTGCGAGCACAACAGCGTCGTCGTCGGGATGATGGTCAACGTCGACTCGTTCCGCGAGCAGTTCGCCAAGTACCTGTTCTCCGGCATCCTGGACCGGCACCCGCGGCTGCGGATCGGCTGGTTCGAGGGCGGAATCGCCTGGGTGCCAACGGCCCTGCAGGACGGCGAGCACCTGCTGGCGTCCTACCGGCACATGTTCAACCACGAATTGCAGCACGACATCCAGCACTACTGGAACCAGCACATGAGCGCGTCGTTCATGGTCGACCCGCTCGGGCTCGAGCTGATCGACAAGATCGGTGTCGACAACGTGATGTGGTCCTCGGACTACCCGCACAACGAGAGCACCTTCGGGTACTCGGAGAAGTCGCTGGCCACCGTGGTGTCGGCGGTGGGTCCGGAGGACGCGACGAAGATCGTCAGCACCAACGTCCAGAAGTTCCTCGGCCTGCTGTGATCGCCGCGGCACCGCGGCGCGGTGCCGATCTCGGCTGCCACGGTAATTCATTATGATGCAAAGGAGTTCGTGCAATGGCGGCGTCTGAGAACAGGCCGACACCCGAGGAGATCATTCTCTACGAGAAGGATCCCAAGACCAAGATCGCCACCATCACGTTCAACCGGCCGGACTTCCTCAACGCGCCGACGTCGATGGCGCGACTGCGCTACGCCGACGTGCTGCGCGCGGCCAACGCGGACAACGACGTCAAGGTCGTCATCATCCGCGGTGTCGGCTCCAACCTCGGCAGCGGCGCCGATCTGCCGGAATTCATGGAGGGCAACGACGATCCGGCGGTGCGGCTGGCCGAACTGCGGCTGGAGGATGACGGCGTGGGCGAGGTGACCTACCCGCCGAAGGGCACCTTCCGCAACGGGGCCACCATCTCGGCCTGGTACGCCAACTCGCAGGCCGGCAACCGCGCGCTGCAGGACTTCAAGAAGATCAGCATCGTCGAGGCCAAGGGGTATTGCTACGGCTGGCACTTCTACCAGTGCGCCGACGCCGACCTGGTGATCTCCAGCGACGACGCGCTGTTCGGGCACCCGTCGTTCCGGTACCACGGGTGGGGCCCGCGGATGTGGACCTGGGTGCAGATGATGGGTCTGCGCAAGTTCCAGGAGATGGTCTTCACCGGGCGCCCGTTCACCGCGGCGGAGATGTACGACTGCAACTTCCTGAACAAGGTGGTGCCCCGCGACCAGCTCGAGGACGAGGTGGCCAAGTACGCGCTGGCATGTACCCGAAACCGCCCCGTGGACACCGTGTTCCAGCAGAAGATGTTCTTCGAGATCTTCAAGCAGCAGCAGGGCGAGTACATGGGCAGCCTGCTGTCCGCGTTCTTCGAGTCCATGGGCAACGGCGTGGCCAACGACAGCGACGACGATCTGGACATGTTCGAGTCGATCGACAGCGGACTGTCGGCCGCGGTGAACGACAACGACAGCAAGTTCCCGCCCGAGTTCCGGCTCAGCAAGAAGAACCGCAGCAAGAAGGACTAGACCGGTGCCCCCACCACTTGACGGCTACACGGTGGTCGACCTGTCGTCCGGGATCGCCGGCGGGTACTGCACCAAGCTGCTGGCCGACGGCGGTGCCCGGGTGATCAAAGTCGAATCGCCCGAGGGTGATTCGCTGCGACAGTGGTCGGCCTCCGGCGCCGACGTCGATCCGGTTGCCGGCGGTGCGTTGTTCAGCTTCCTCGCCGGCGCCAAGCACAGCGTGGTCGTCGACCCGGCCGACCTCGGCCCGGTGGAACGGCTGCTGGAAGCGGCCGACGCCGTGGTGTGGTCGCCGGGATCGCGGCTGGCCGCAGCCGCGGACCTGCACCCCGACCGGATCCGGGAGCGTCACCCCGAGCTGAGCATCACCGCGATCACGCCGTTCGGCCTGCACGGACCGTGGCGGGACCGGGCCGCCACCGAGTTCACCCTGCAGGCCTGGTCCGGGGGCGCGCTCGGGATCGGGCGCGGCGAGCAGCACCGTGCGCCGGCGCACGTCGGCGGTCAGGTGGGGGACTGGTTGGCGGGCGCGTACGCCGCCGCGCTGACCCTGGCGGTGCGCGCCGGCGGTGGCGCGCAGTTGCTGGACCTGTCGATGCTCGAGGCTCAGATCCTGGGCCTGACCTACTATCCGGTGACCTACTACCAGATGCTGGACCGGCCCTGGCGTACCGAGCGCCGGCCCACCGTTCCCGGGGTGGCCGAGGCCGCCGACGGGCTGGTGGCCCTCGGCTGCGGCACGGCCCAGCAGTGGTTCGACCTGTGCGCGATGTCCGGGCACCAGGAATGGATCGACGAGACCTCCGAACTGTCGATCACCGAGCAGGCCAACCTGCACGCCGAGGAACTCTTCGAGTGGTTGCGGCACGAGCGGGTCGAGGACGTCCGCGACCTGGCGACGGCGTTCCGGATCCCGAACTCGCCGGTGGGCAACGGCGAGAACGTCACGCAGATGGACCATTTCGTGGAGCGCGGGATCTTCGTGCGCAACCCCCGCGACGGCTTCACCCAGCCCGGGCACCCCTACCGGTTCTCGACAATCGAGCTGCGCGACCCCGAGCCGGCCCCGCGCCTCGGCGAGCACACCGAACACTATGCGACCACCCAACTTCCGGTCCCGACCCGCGCGAATCGGCCGAACCCGCTGCCGTTCGAGGGGCTGCGGGTACTGGACATGACCACCTTCTGGGCCGGCCCGTCGTGCACCCACATCCTGGCGATGCTCGGCGCCGAGGTGATCCACCTGGAGTCCACCCCGCGGCCCGACGGCACCCGCCTGATCGCCGGCATCCCCGTCAGTGAGCCGCTGTGGTGGGAACGCTCGCCGATCTTCTCCGGGCTGAACACCAACAAGAAGAGCGTGACGCTGGACTTCCAGACCGAGGCGGGCCGCGACCTGTTGCGTCGTCTGATCGCCGACAGCGACGTGGTGGTGGAGAACTTCACCCCGCGAGTGATCGACCAGCTGGGGCTCGACTACGACAGCGTGCGCGCCCTGCGCGAGGACATCGTGATGGTCCGCATGCCCGGCTTCGGGCTGGACGGGCCGTGGCGGGACAACCCGGCCTTCGCCTACATCATCGAGGACGCGGCGGGCCTGAGCTGGCTGACCGGCTATCCCGATCGCACGCCGTACGAACCCTATTCGGTGGGCGACCCAAACGCCGGCATCCATGCGCTCACGGCGCTGATGCTCGCGCTCGAGCATCGCCGGCGCACCGGGCAGGGTGGGCTGGTGGAGGCCTCCATGGTGGATGCCGCGCTGAACGTCGCCGCCGAACAGGTCATCGAGTACAGCGCCTACGGCGCCCTGCTGCAGCGGCAGGGCAACCGCGGGCCGGCCGCCGCCCCGCAGAACATCTATCAGGTCAGCGGCATCGACGAGTTCGGCCGCGACGACACCTGGGTGGCCATCGCCGTCGCCGACGACCAGCAGTGGCAGGCGCTGGTGGCCGCGCTGGGAGCACCGGCGTGGGCGTCGGCGCCCGAGCTCGCCACCGCGGCGGGGCGACGCGCTCAGCACGACCTCATCGACGCCGAGCTCGCCGCCTGGTGTCGGCCACGCAGCGGCGACGAGATTGTCGAAACGCTATGGCCCGCGGGTGTTCCGGTGGCCAAGGTGATGCAACCGCACCGGCAGACCGAACTCGCCCAGCTCGAGCACCGCGGCTTCTTCGAGCACCTCGAGCATCCGGCGGCCGGCGCCGCGGCGCACAGCACGCTGCCCATCCGGCTCTCGGTGGGCCCCGAGCGGTACCACCGGGCCCCGGCGCCGCTGCTCGGCGAGCACAACGCTGAGATCCTCGGAAGGCTCGGGGTGGACGACGCGCAAGTGGCGGCGCTCGAGGCCGACGGGGTGATCGGCACCGAACCCGCGATGGGTGGCCGCAAGAAGGCCACCACCTGACTCGCTAGAACTGCCAGCCCGCGGCTGCCTGGGCGTCGAACGTCGCGTCGATGCGATCGAACCGGCGCCGGATCGAGGTGCGCGACTCCTGGTGCGGCAACACGTAGAGCCGATTGGCCAGCACGGCCTCGGCCGTCAGCCGCGCGACGTCGCCGACCTCCAGCACGCCCTCGCCGGTCATCGACAGATCCTCGACCGGGTTGTTCTCGCGTCCGAGGGCCCGCGCCGAGGTGGCGAACAAGTTGGTGGACACCATCATCGGGCACAGCACCGAGACGCCGATGCCCTCGCTCTTCACCTCGCGGGAGAGCACCTCGGCCAGCGCGACCACCCCGTACTTGGTCACGCAATACGGGCCCAGCCCGATGTTGGGCACCAGGCCGGCGAACGACGCGGTGAACAGCAGATGCCCGCCCTGGCCCTGTTCGGTCAGCCGGGGCAGGAACGCCTCGACGCCGTGGATGGGACCCCACAGGTCGATGTCGATCATGGTGCGCCAGTCCTGGTGCGACATCGCCGAAATGGGTCCGCTCAGGGCGATGCCGGCGTTGTTGAAGACCACGTGCACCGCACCGAGCAGGCGAAAGGACTCGTCGGCCAACCGCTGCACCTGATCCCGGTCGCTGACGTCGCAGACCACGCCGTGCGCGTCGAAGCCGTCCGCGCGCAGGGCCGCGACCGCGCCATCCAGGGCCGCCGGGTCGACGTCGGCGAGCACCACACTGGCGCCGCGCGAGGCGAATTCACGGGCGCCGGCCAGCCCGATGCCGCTGGCCCCACCGGTCACGACCGCGCCGCGGCCCTCGAAGGTATCCACGACCCCCGATGTTAGACAGCGGCCCCGGGCACGTCGGCCGAATCGGCAGTCTGCCACAGGTGCAGGAAGTTGCTCAGCATCAACAACTGGCTGCGCGCGGCCTCGTCGTCGCTGATCCGCGGGTCATAGCGGTCGGCCACGGTGTCGAGATCGCGCACGAGGGCGCGCAGGTAACCCGGGGCGTCCAGCAGCCACGTCACGCCCATCACCAAGGCGTAGGACACCAACTGACGCCGGATCTCACCGGCGTCCAGTCGCGGGCCGCCGGCGGCCTCGAACTCGGCGGCGAAGTGCGCCAGCAGATGGTCGAGGTGGCATTCCCACAGGCTGGTCTCGGCGCTGCACAGCGCGCCCCACAGCGCCATCGCGACGTTCATCTCGCTGACGCAGCCCCAGTCCAACAGGCCGCACTGCAGACCGGTCGTCGAGCGCCAGAACCAGGCGTTGTCGACGTTGGCGTTCCAATGGCACAGTGCCACATGGTCGTCGACCGAGTTCAGTTCCTTGCCCACCGAATCCGCGGCCGCGGCGATTCCCTCGACCTCGCGGTGCATGCGCTCGACGAACGCCGCGTCGCGCAGTCGTTGCGGGACCAACTCCGGGTGCGCCGCCGCGAACCGCGCGTAGGACGCGACCCGGTCGTGTAACTGGCTGGGGGAGTAGACGGTCGGTTGCCCGACGTTGACGAGGTCCGGGTCGAACCCGAAGCCGTCGGCGAAGCCGGCGTCCAGTCGGCCGGCGCGCTGCGCCCCGGCCACCCGGGCCACGGCCGCCAGCAACGCCTCGTAGTGACCCAGCGGATCGGGCATCCGGTAGTCGAGGCATTTGTCGTAGTGCGGTTCGACCGCTGCGGTGCCGAACGGGACGCGTTCGGTGATCAGCAGGCCGGTGCCCGAGGCGCCGTGGTAGTCGGCGAACATCGCGGTCGGGATGCTGATCGGGAAGTCGCCGCGGGCCAGGACGGCGAAGCGCACCTCGCGGGCCATCTGCGTGCGACCGCGGTCGCGGCGCGGATTGTCGAAGTCGCGGGAGAACTTCACAAACAATTCGATGGGCAATCCCGGTTCGGGGCGCGCATAGCTCAGCGACAGCAGCAGCTTACGGCCGGTGCTACCGCCCGCGCATTCCTCGAACTGCGTGACCGCGGTGACGTGGTTGTCCGGGCTCAGCGCACCGAACCGATGAAAGGCATTGTCCAGGAACGACACCGGATCCGTGCGCAGCGCCGCGGCGTCGGCGGGGACGGGCAGGTCGAAGAAGTCTCCGGGCACCCAGCGGGGCTCGTCCACCGGTATCCTTTCCAACCAGACGGAGAAATCAGTGAGCCGGGGGCCCGCCCCGTGCC
>JAEWRC010000127.1 GCA_023460175.1 Actinomycetes bacterium | reverse complement strand
GCGCCCAGGCGCCAGGCGGCCATCGCCACGCCCATCGCGTCGAGGTCGCCCAGCACGCCGGCGCGGTCGGCGGTGACGGTCTCGCTGGCCGCGCCGACGGGCAGTGCGACGCTCAGGTCGCCGCCCTGGGCGGCGATCAGCGCCCGGAACCGGTCCATCGCCGACCCGTCGCGCAGCGTGTCGGCGGGGTCCACACCATCGATGCCGGCGGCGGCCAGCATCTCGGTGGCCAGCTCCACCGTCAGGTCGACGACGTCGGCCGGTCCCCCGCCGGCGAGCACGTCGAGGGATTCGGCCACCTCGATCGCGTTGCCGACGGCGCATCCCAACGGGCGGTTCATGTCGGTGAGCAGCGCGCGGGTCGGGACGCCGTTGGCGTTGCCGAGGTCCACCATGGTCTGGGCCAACTCGCGCGATTCGGGTTCGGTCTTCAGGAACGCGCCGCGGCCCACCTTGACGTCGAGCACCAGTGCGCGGGCGCCCTCGGCGAGCTTCTTGCTCATCACCGAGCTGGCGATCAACGGCAGCGAACCGACGGTGGCGGTGACGTCGCGCAGCGCGTAGATCTTGCGGTCGGCCGGTGCCAGTTCGCCGGCGGCGAAGATGGCCGCGCCGTGCTCGCAAAGTTGCTGGCGGATCTGGTCTTTCGACAGCTCGGCGCTGAAACCCCGGATGGCCTCGAGTTTGTCGAGGGTGCCGCCGGTGTGGCCGAGGCCACGCCCGGAGGCCTGCGGCACCGCCCCGCCGCAGGCCATCACGACCGGCAGCAGCGGGATGGTGATCTTGTCGCCGACCCCGCCGGTGGAGTGCTTGTCGACCAGCGCCAGCGGCTTGCCGTCGCGGCGCAGGTCGGTGAAGTCGAACCGCTGCCCGGAGTCCACCATCGCCGCGGTCCAGCGGGCGATCTCGGCGGGCGTCATGCCGCGCAGGTAGATCGCCATCAGCAACGCCGACATCTGCTCCTCGGCGACGCGGCCGTGGGTGTAGCCGTCGATGACCCAGTCGATCTGCGCGTCGGACAGCGCGCCGCCGTCGCGTTTGGTCGCGATGACCGAGGGGGCGTCGAAGGTTGAGGTGTCGATGCCCGCGATCCTAGGCGAATGACGCAGCGGTTCGCGGAGCCTGCGGAGCGAACCACGGAGGAATCGCCAATCAGGCTCAGCTGCGCTCGAGGTCCTGCGGCCCGAACGCGTCGGGCAGCAGCTCCCCCAGCGCGCGCGGCCCGCGCGGATGGTCGATGAGCAACTCGGGTCCGCCGTGCTCGAGCAGCACCTGCCGGCAGCGTCCGCAGGGCATCAACACCTCGCCGTCGGGGCCGACGCACGCCAGCGCCACCAGGCGCCCGCCGCCGCCGGAATGCAGGGCGCAGACCACAGCGCACTCCGCACAGAGACCCAGGCCATATGAGACATTCTCCACATTGCATCCGGTGACGATTCGATGATCGTCCACCAGCGCCGCGGCGCCCACCGGGAAGCCGGAGTACGGCGCGTAGGCGCGCGCGCTGGCCTCAATAGCCCTGTCCCGCAGTGCTTTCCAGTCCACTTCAGTAGGCATCCACCCACCCCTGTCCATGCTCTGAATGCATTCCGAAGACTCCACTCCCGCTGAGCCGAATCATTTAGGGCACCCTAACTTTTCGCTAAAAACGACCGTTTTCGGGTCGACGGCAATTCGGTCCTTACTGAGAATGGGATTAGAGTCCATCCGACGGTCTCGCTCGACGTTCACAGTACGAACGAGCGACATTCGAGACACCGCCACGCCGGGGTTGCCGAGATGCCCCGGCGTCCACCCAAGGCGTTGGAGGCGCTGATGACGACAGCGGCACAAGCCGAGCCGGCGCACACTGACCGGCCAAGCCGTCGCACCCTGTATCGGGGCGACCCAGGGATGTGGTCCTGGGTTCTGCACCGCATCACCGGGGCAACCATTTTCTTCTTCTTGTTCGTGCACGTGCTCGACACTGCACTGGTCCGCGTCAGCCCGCAGGCCTATAACGAAGTCATCGAGACCTACAAGACCCCCATCGTCGGGTTGCTGGAGGTCGGTCTGGTGGCCGCGGTGCTGTTCCACGCCCTCAACGGGCTGCGGGTGATCGCGGTCGACTTCTGGTCCGAGGGTCCGCGCCATCAGCGCAAGATGCTCGCCGGAGTCGGCATCATCTGGTTGGTTGTCATGGTCCCGGCCCTGGTGGTCCTGGGCATGCATATGGCGGAGAGGTTCCTGTGAGCAGCGTCGAACAGCCCCGCATCCGGCCGGTGGCACCGGTCCTGGAGACCAGCTTCGACCGTCCGGCGGCGCTGGACAACCCGCGCGCGCCGCGGCGGCCCGGCGGCATGCCGAACTTCGAGAAGTACGCATGGCTGTTCATGCGGTTCTCCGGCATCGCACTGGTCTTCCTGGCCCTGGGCCACCTGTTCATCATGCTGATGTGGCAGGACGGGGTGTACCGGATCGACTTCAACTACGTCGCCCAGCGCTGGGCCTCGCCGTTCTGGCAGACCTGGGACCTGCTGCTGCTGTGGCTGGCCCAGCTGCACGGCGGCAACGGCATGCGCACCATCATCGCCGACTACACCCGCAAGGACTCCACCCGATTCTGGCTGAACGCCTTGTTGGCGCTGTCGATGATCTTCACGCTGGTACTGGGTACCTACGTCCTGCTGACCTTCGACGCCAACATCGCCTGAGTGTGAGGTTTTCATGATTCAAGAGCATCGCTATGACGTCGTCATCGTCGGTGCCGGCGGCGCCGGCATGCGCGCCGCCGTCGAGGCCGGACCGCGAGCACGGACGGCAGTGCTGACCAAGCTGTACCCGACGCGGAGCCACACCGGTGCCGCGCAGGGCGGCATGTGCGCGGCGCTGGCCAACGTCGAGGAAGACAACTGGGAATGGCACACCTTCGACACCGTCAAGGGCGGCGACTACCTCGCCGACCAGGACGCCGTCGAGATCATGGCCAAGGAGGCCATCGACGCGGTGCTGGACCTCGAGAAGATGGGGATGCCGTTCAACCGCACCCCGGAGGGCCGCATCGACCAGCGCCGCTTCGGCGGGCACACCCGTGACCACGGCAAGGCCCCGGTGCGTCGCGCGTGCTACGCCGCCGACCGCACCGGCCACATGATCCTGCAGACGCTGTACCAAAACTGCGTCAAGCACGACGTGGAGTTCTTCAACGAGTTCTACGCGCTGGACCTGATCCTCACCGAGACCCCCGGCGGCCCGGTGGCCACCGGCATCGTCGCCTACGAGTTGGCGACCGGTGACATCCATGTCTTCCACGCCAAGGCGATCGTCTTCGCCACCGGCGGGTCGGGCCGGATGTACAAGACCACCTCGAATGCGCACACCCTGACCGGCGACGGCCTGGGCATCGTGTTCCGCAAGGGACTCCCGTTGGAGGACATGGAATTCCACCAGTTCCATCCGACAGGCCTGGCCGGCCTGGGCATCCTGATCTCGGAGGCCGTGCGCGGCGAGGGCGGGCGACTGCTCAACGCCGACGGCGAACGGTTCATGGAGCGCTACGCGCCGACCATCGTCGACCTGGCGCCCCGCGACATCGTCGCGCGCTCCATGGTGCTCGAGGTGCTCGAGGGCCGCGGCGCGGGGCCGAACAAGGACTACGTCTACATCGACGTGCGCCACCTCGGCGAGGAGGTGCTCGAGGCGAAGCTGCCCGACATCACCGAGTTCGCCCGCACCTACCTCGGTGTGGACCCGGTCAAGGAACTGGTGCCGGTCTACCCGACCTGTCACTACGTCATGGGCGGCATCCCCACCACCGTCACCGGGCAGGTGCTGCGGGACAACAACAACACCGTGCCGGGGCTGTACGCCGCGGGCGAATGCGCCTGCGTGTCGGTGCACGGCGCCAACCGGCTGGGCACCAACTCGCTGTTGGACATCAACGTGTTCGGCCGGCGGGCGGGCATCGCCGCGGCCGAGTACGCCGCCAACAACGACTTCGTGGACCTGCCGCCGCAGCCGGAAGGCATGGTCACCGGCTGGGTTTCGCACATCCTCAGCGAGCACGGCCACGAGCGGGTCGCCGACATCCGTGGCGCGCTGCAGCAGTCGATGGACAACAACGCCGCGGTGTTCCGCACCGAGGAGACGCTGAAGCAGGCGCTCACCGACATCCATGCGCTCAAGGAGCGGTACTCGCGAATCACGGTGCACGACAAGGGCAAGCGCTACAACAGCGACCTGCTCGAGGCCATCGAGCTGGGCTTCCTGCTGGAGCTGGCCGAGGTCACCGTCGTCGGCGCGTTGAACCGCAAGGAATCCCGCGGCGGCCACGCCCGCGAGGACTACCCCAACCGTGACGACACGAACTACCTGCGTCACACCATGGCCTACAAGGAAGGCTCCGACCTGCTGTCGGACATCCGGCTGGACTACAAGCCCGTGGTCCAGACCCGGTACGAGCCAATGGAACGGAAGTACTGACATGAGTGCACCCGTCATCGACAAGCCCGAAGCCGGGGATCCGCCGCTGCCCCCGATCCCCGACGAAGCCGTCATGGTCACGCTGAAGATCGCGCGGTTCAACCCGGAGAACCCGGACGCGGCCGGATTCCAGAGCTTCCGGGTGCCGTGCCTGCCGACCGACCGGCTGCTGAACCTGCTGACCTACGTCAAGAGCTACCTGGACGGCACGCTGACCTTCCGGCGGTCCTGCGCGCACGGCGTGTGCGGCTCGGACGCCATGCGGATCAACGGGGTCAACCGGTTGGCCTGCAAGGTGCTGATGCGCGACATGCTGCCGAAGAAGGCCAGCAAGCAGCTGACCATCACCATCGAGCCCATCCGCGGCCTGCCCGTCGAGAAGGACCTCGTGGTGGACATGGAGCCGTTCTTCGACGCCTACCGCGCGGTCAAGCCGTTCCTGGTCACCAGCGGCAATGCGCCCACCCGGGAACGCATTCAGAGCCAGACCGACCGGGCCCGCTACGACGACACCACCAAGTGCATCCTGTGCGCCTGCTGCACCACCAGCTGCCCGGTGTTCTGGAGCGAGGGCTCGTACTTCGGGCCGGCGGCGATCGTCAACGCCCACCGGTTCATCTTCGACTCGCGCGACGAGGCCGCGGCCGAACGGCTCGACATCCTCAACGAGGTCGACGGGGTGTGGCGCTGCCGCACCACCTTCAACTGCACGGAGTCCTGCCCGCGCGGCATCGAGGTCACCAAGGCGATCCAGGAGGTCAAGCGCGCGCTGATGTTCGCGCGCTGATTCCTGCGGCTTGCGCCGAGCGGCCACCCTCGAGCAGCAATTGGCTCGAGGGTGGCC
>JAEWRC010000126.1 GCA_023460175.1 Actinomycetes bacterium | reverse complement strand
GGCCGGGGGTGCGACGAAGTCGACCGGGACGGCCTCGGGGGCCGGCGGCGGAGGCGGCGGGGGTGCGATGTCGACGGGCGGGGCCGGCGGCGCCTCTGGGGCTGGCGGGAGACCCTCGGGGGCGGGCGGCAACGGTGCGCCCAGCGGGGCGGGTGCACCGGCATCTTCCACGGGAGCCTCGACGGTGTCGACGACGTTGCGCGGGGTCGGACCCGACAGGCCGCGACCGCACACCGGCCAGGCGCCCTTGCCCTGCGTGGCGAGCACCCGCTCGGCCACCGCGATCTGCTGTTCCTTGGTGGCCTGATGGGCCCGGGAGGCGAACTCGCCGCCGCCGTGGCCAGACCAGGTACCGGGGGCGAACTGCAGGCCGCCGTGATAGCCGTTGCCGGTGTTGATGGCCCAGTTGCCGCCGGACTCGCAGCGGGCGACGGTGTCCCACTCGGCGTCGGTCGCTGCGCCGGCCTGACTGGCCAGGCCCAGACCGGTGCCACCGATCACGGCGCCCGTGAAGGCGATCTTCGCTACGTTCTTGTTCGCCTCGCTGGGCTTACGGTGCCGTCCGCTCATACGTCGGTCAGTCCTCTCTGTGTGCGCCCACGAGGTCAGCTGTCGGGTTCGGGCTGGAGAGGTTGCCCGGCCGCAGTCATCCCCGGGAGGGTCTGACTTCGGCTTCACCCCAAGGGGCCGCTGGCGGCCCCGGGTCCGATTTCGGCGGACCGGTTGGGTCCCCCGTATCCATCCGTGGTGTTCGTCGGCACCCCTGCCCGACGGATGGAGCTCGGCGCAATCAGGAAGGGGAGGGCCCGCCGCTCGGTAACACTCGGCCGGCCAGAGACGACGGTAACTGCTGGCCGACGCTGCGTCACCTTTTACCCCAAACGGCGTTTCCGCAGGTGGCAAACCTTAAAGGGACTCTAAATGCCCAAGAAATGGCGCGGTTGCTGCAGGTCAGTATTGACCGCTACCGGGCTGTGGCCATTCCGTGACCGGGTCGTGATGTGACACAAATCACGGTTATCCGCCAGCAAACGGAGGCAGAACGTCGAGGGTTTGTCCGGATTTCACCGTCGTGTCCAGGTCACGCACCGCGACGCCGTCGCACAGATAGGAGCACCGGGCCAGCACCCGCGACAATTCCGCGTCGCGTTCGGCCAGTGCGGCGACCACGTCGCGCACGCTGGTGCCGGGGCGGACCTCCAGCACCTCTTGTTCGGTGCCGGCGGCCGCGCTGGCGGCCGCGAAGTAGCGCAGCGTCACCGAAATCCCGGTCTGTACGTCGGTCATCTCATCCACCTATCGCACTCATGGGCCGTGCCGGCTGAACGAAGCTCGGGTCGTTGATGCCGTGGCCCGCGGCCTTCTGCCACATCGCCGAACGCCAGGCCGCTTCGATGGCGTCGTCGTCGGAGCCGTCGCGCAGCAGGGTGCGCAGATCGGTCTCCGTGGTCGCGAAAAGACAGTTGCGCACCTGGCCGTCGGCCGTCAGCCGGGTGCGGTCGCAGGCCGCGCAGAACGCCTCGGACACCGAGGCGATCACACCCACCGTGGCCGTGCCGCCGTCGACGCGCCACAGCTGGGCGGGCGCGGATCCGCGCGGCGCGGTGTCCGGGGTCAGCGTGAAGTGCCCGCGCAGGGTCTCGAGGATCTCGGCGGCGGTCAGCACACTGCCGCGTTCCCAGCTGTGTCCGGCATCCAGCGGCATCTGCTCGATGACCCGCAACTGATAGTCGTGCTCCAGGCAGAACCGCAGCAGCGCCACGACGTCGTCGCGGCCGGTCTGCGGGTCCAGCACCGCGTTGACCTTCACCGGCCGCAGCCCGGCGCGCTGCGCGGCGGCCAGCCCCGCGATGACGTCGTCGAGCCGGTCCCGACGGGTGATCGCCGCGAAGTGGGTGGCGTCGACGGTGTCGAGCGAGACGTTGACCCGGTCCAGGCCGGCCTCGGCCAGGGCGCGGGCCCGACGGTGCAGCGCGACGCCGTTGGTGGTCAGCGCGATCTGCGGCCGGGGCCGCAGGGCGGCGGTCGCCGCGATGACCCGGTCGAGGTCCTTGGCCAGCAGCGGTTCGCCGCCGGTGAACCGGATGTTGGTGATGCCCAGCCGGGTCACGGCGATGCGGAGCAGCCGGACCAGTTCCTCGGTGCTCAGCACCTGCTCGTTGGCCAGCCAGTCCAGCCCCTCGGCCGGCATGCAATAGGTGCAGCGCAGATTGCACCGATCGGTCAGGGAGACCCGCAGATCGGTGGCCACCCGGCCGAACGTATCGATCAGCCCTCCGGTGCCCGGTGCTTCGCCCACCGGCCGGAAGACTGTCGGCAGTCCCAAGGAGGTCACCGTCATCGCGGCAGTCCGATCGGGTCCTGGCGCGCCTGATCCACCGGCACGATGTCCTTGCCGAGCGGCAGCAGCGAGATGGGGATCATCTTCAGGTCGGCCAGCGCCAGCGGGATGCCGATGATCGTGACGGCCATCGCGATGGCGCTCAGCAGGTGCCCGAGCGCCAGCCACCAGCCGAACAGGATGATCCAGATGATGTTGCCGACGAGTGCGCCGGGCCGGGTGCCGGGCTTGTCGACGACGGTGCGGCCGAACGGCCACAGCGCGAACGACGCGATGCGCAGCGCCGCGAATCCGAACGGGATGGTGACGATCAACACGAAGGAGATCAGGGCGGCCAGCAGGTACCCCAGCGCCAACCACAAGCCGCCGAAGATCAACCAGATCACGTTCAGTATCAGGCGCATCTCTCCTCCAGCGGTACGGCCAGACTACCGAGTTAACACGGATGTTGGCGGCGGGGTCAGCCGAGTAGGATCAAGCGTCAGTGCGCCCTGCGCAGGCGGGGCGCACTGTTATGTGACGGTGGAGGCCGCCCGCATCGGCGGCCCGTATGACAAGCGGGTGAGACCAGTGCCGACCGGCCGGGTGAAGTGGTATGACGCCGAAAAGGGCTTCGGCTTCCTGTCCCAGGAGGAGGGGGAGGACGTCTACGTCCGCGCGTCCGCGCTGCCCGCGGGGGTGGAAAGCCTCAAGGCCGGCCAGCGGGTCGAGTTCGGCGTGGCCGCCGGCCGCCGCGGCCCGCAGGCGTTGAGCCTCAAGCTCATCGATCCGCCGCCCAGCCTGTCCCGCACCCGGCGGGAGGCCGCCGGTCCGCCGGAGCGCAAGCACACCCCCGACGAGCTGCACGGCATGGTCGAGGACATGATCACGCTGCTCGAGGGCACGGTGCAGCCCGAGTTGCGCAAGGGGCGCTACCCCGATCGCAAGGTCGCCCGCCGGGTCTCCGAGGTGGTCAAGGCGGTCGCGCACGAACTCGACGCTTAAAGCGCGGGGAGACGGGCATGCTGGTGGCATGCCCGATTCCTACGTAGCCAGCGGCGGGGAGTTCAACCGCGACACCAACTACATCACCACCCGCATCACGGCCGACGGTCGTGACGGGTATCCGGTGGAACCCGGCCGGTACCGGCTGATCGTCGCCCGGGCCTGCCCGTGGGCCAATCGGGCGATCATCGTCCGGCGGCTGCTGGGGCTCGAGGACGTGCTTTCCATCGGGTTCTGCGGCCCCACGCATGACCAGCGGAGCTGGACCTTCGACCTGGACCCGGACGGGCTCGACCCGGTGCTGAAGATCCCGCGGCTGCGCGACGCCTACCTGAAGCGATTCCCGGACTACCCGAAGGGCATCACGGTCCCGGCGATCGTCGACGTGCCCACCGGCGAGGTCGTCACCAACGACTTCGCGCAGCTCACCCTGGACCTGTCCACCGAATGGACCGCGCACCACCGGCCCGGGGCGCCGCAGCTCTATCCCGAACCGTTGCGCGCCGAGATCGACGAGGTGGCCCAGCGGGTCTACACCGAGGTCAACAACGGCGTCTACCGCTGCGGGTTCGCCGGCGGCCAGGACGCCTACGACGCGGCCTACGACCGGTTGTTCACCGCGCTGGACTGGCTTTCGGAGCGGTTGAGCGGCCGGCGGTACCTGGTCGGGGACACGATCACCGAGGCCGACGTGCGGTTGTTCACCACCCTGGCCCGCTTCGACGCCGTCTACCACGGCCATTTCAAGTGCAACCGGCAGAAGCTGACCGAACTGCCCGTGCTGTGGGGCTACGCCCGCGACCTGTTCCAGACGCCGGGATTCGGCGACACCACGGACTTCGTGCAGATCAAGCAGCATTATTACATCGTTCATGCCGACGTCAACCCGACCCAGGTGGTGCCCAAGGGTCCCGACCTCTCGGTGTGGCTCACCCCGCACGGCCGAGAAGAACTGGGCGGCAGGCCATTCGGCGACGGCACCCCGCCCGGGCCGACGGCCGAGGGGGAGCGGGTGCCCGCCGGACACGGGGCCGGTGCTGGTTAGGCTCTAGGCATGGCTCTGCTTGGTGCGCACGTCGACTCCGCCGATCCGTTGGCCGCCGCCGCGGCGCGCGACGCCGAGGTGGTGCAGTTCTTCCTGGGTGACCCGCAGGGTTGGAAGAAGCCGGCCGAACATCCGCACGCCGAGGCGCTGCGCGACAGCGATGTGGCGATCTACATCCACTCGCCGTACGTCATCAACGTCGCCTCGACCAACAACCGGATCCGGATCCCCAGCCGCAAGATCCTGCATCAGCACGCGGAGGCCGCCGCCGCGATCGGCGCCAAGGGGTTGGTGGTGCACGGCGGACACGTCACCGCCAAGGATGACCCGCAGGCCGGAATCGAGAACTGGCGCAAGCTGTTCGAGCGGGCCGAGGAGGCCGGTGGCTTCCCGTTGCCGATCCTGATCGAGAACACCGCCGGCGGCGACAACGCGATGGCGCGCCGCTTCGACCGGTTGGCCATGTTGTGGGACGCCGTCGGTCAGTACGAGCCGGGTTTCGTGCTGGACACCTGCCACGCCTGGGCCGGCGGTGAGGAACTCGCCGACATCGCCGACCGGGTCAAGGCCATCACCGGACGCATCGATCTGGTGCACGCCAACAACTCCCGCGACAACTTCGGTTCGGGTGCCGACCGGCACGCCAACTTCGACTCCGGCACCTTCGACTCGGAGTTGATCGCCGCGGTGTGCCGCGACGCCGGGTGCGACGTGATCATCGAGACCCCGTCCGACGGGCACGCCGACGACCTGGCGTTCCTGCGGAAAAGCTTGGCCTAATCGGAGTTCGGCTCGGCCGCCGGTGCATCGCGCTGTTCCCAGACGGTGCGCACCGACCATTCCGCGTGCGGTATCTCGCGGATCTCCCCGTCGACCTCGACCAGGGTGGGTAGCTGCACGGCCAGTCCGGTCAGCCGCCCGCGCTGGGGGTCCACCGTGGCGACGGTGACCGCGAGGCGCTCGCCGGGGGCGAAGGTGAAGATCTGGTCCTGGTCGACCTCCTCGTAGGCCAGGATCAGCCGCCACGGCGCCGTACCGATCGCCGACGGCACCGAAAGCTGCACCGGGTCACTGTGATTGACCGCCAGTTCACCCTGCGTGCCGGCCTCGTAGCACTCGTTGAGGTTCACCACGTTGCAGTACAGGTACGGGCCCACCCGCACCGTCTCGCCGTGGGTGAAGGCGCTGATCTCCGGCAGCGACGGGCCGTCGTGGCGGGTCAGCAGCCACGCGGCGACGCCGCCGGCGCCGGACGCGAGAACCACCGCGAGGCTGACGAGCACGATCATGATGCGTTTCATTCGCGGTTGCCCACCTGCGACCACACTCTCGTTTCTTCGCGGTCGGCACCGTTCTGGCCGACCTTGACCGGGCGGTTACCGCCGAGGCCCGGGATCAATGATGCGCCATGGAAACTGAGCACGGTCTGGGCCAGCCCCGGGATCAGCACCGCGCTGATCGCGGTGAATCCCACCCACAGGTCGGTATAGACCAACACGCCGATGGCGCCGCCGAGGACCCAGGCCAGCTGCAGCACGGACTCGGACCGGCCGAACGCCGAGGCCCGGGACTCCTCGGGCAGGTCCTGCTGCAGCGAGGCGTCCAGCGAGGCCTTGGCGATGGCGCTGGCACCGGAGGTGACCAGGGTGGCGACCGCCGCGACCAGCAGGTTGCCGGTGAGCGCGGCGGCCAGCGCGACGGCGGTGACCGCGATGGCGCAGCGCACCACCAGCACGGCCGGCCGGCCCAGCTTCAGCCGCGCGGCGGTGAAGTTGCCGGCGAAGTTGCCGACCCCGGCCGCCGCGCCGATCAGGCCCAGGATGGCCAGCTGTTCCCAGCCGCTGGCGTCGTGCGACTTGGCGACGAACGCGGGGTAGAGAAACAGGAAGCCCACCATCACCTTGACGGTGCAGTTGCCCCACAGCGCGGTGATGACGTTGCGGCCCAGGGGTTGGCGGGGCGCGCGAGCGGGGGGCGGTGCGGCCGTGTCGGGCCGGCGGCGCAGCGCCTCGCCGTAGCGGTCGGAGTCGTGATAGCTCAGCGTGGCGGGAACCTCACCGGCGGTGACCTCCACCCAGCGCGGGATCTGCATGGACAGCCAGATCCCGGCCACCGACACGGCCACCAGCACCCACAACGCGCCGGGCAGGCCGAACAGGCTGGTCAGCCCGTACTCCACCCCGGCGGCGATGCCCCCGCCGACGATCGTGCCGCCGAGCAGACCGAACATCGTCAGTCGGGAGTTCACCCGGACCAGGTCGATGCTGGGCGGCATCACCCGCGGGGTGACGGCGCTGCGCAGCACCGTGAACGACTTGGACAGCACCATCATCCCGAGCGCGCACGGGTAGAGCACCCAGGACGGGAAGCTGCCGGTGGCGCCGTCGTAGTTGGCGATCAGCACGAAGGCCAACACGGTGCGCAGCGCGAACGATCCGGCCAGCGCCACCCGTCGACCGTGCTGCAACCGGTCCAGCGCCGGCCCGATCAGCGGGGCGATGACGGCGAACGGGGCAATGGTGATCAGCAGGTAGAGCGCCACCCGACTCTTGGACTCGGCGGTCGCCGCAGCGAAGAACAAGGTGTTGGCCAGCGCGACGGCCATCGCGGCATCGACGGCGAAGTTGGCGACCACCGGCCAGGTGAGTGCGGTCAGGCCGGACTTGTCGGCGCCGTCGGCGGTCGCGGCGCGGTGCACCAGGCCGTACATCCGGGTGCCCATCTCGCGGCTGCGCATCGCGGCCGCGCGCGTCACCGTGATGCGGGAGGCGTCGTCGCCGTCTGGATCCGCCTCGTCACGGGGTGGTTCCGCGCGGCGGCGGTCGTCGTTCAGGGGCGGCAGGTAGCGGTTGTTGCTCGGCGAGGAACGGGGCGTTCGCGGCGGGTCGCTGGGGTAGTTCGCCATGCCCGGATGCTCGCCGGGACGGGGCCGACGCCGGTCCCCGGACCGCGGATCATCTCGACGCCCTGACACGTCCTCGATTGTTCCCTATTTCGTCGGTTCGGCGCGTCCAGGTGACCGGTGTGGCTACCGCGCCGCTGCTGAGGCAGTATTGACCGTGATGGACAGCGGGACCGAAACCACCGAACGACCCACAGCGGAGCCCGGCGCCGGCCACGGCGCTGAGGTGACCGAAGCCTTGGCGGCCGTGCTCAACGGCGCGGTGGAGGCTGCGCGCGAGGCGGTCGAGGACTTCAGCGGCGGCACGGTCGGCGAGTATCTGGGCGTCAGTTACGACGATCCGACCGCGGCCACCCATCGGTTCCTGGCCACCCTGTCCGGCTATCGCGGCTGGCAGTGGGCCGTCGTCGTGGCCGCCTACCCCGGTGCCACCCGCGCCACCATCAGCGAGGTGGCCCTGGTGCCCGGCCCCACGGCGCTGCTGGCCCCGGAGTGGGTGCCGTGGGAGGAGCGGGTGCGCCCCGGCGACCTGGGGCCCGGCGATCTGCTGGCCCCGGCGGCCGAGGATCCGCGGCTGGTGCCCGGGTATCTGCTCAGCGGTGACCCGGAGATGGACGAGACCGCGGCCGAGATCGGGCTGGGCCGACGCCAGGTGATGAGCGCCTGGGGGCGCGATGACGCCGCGCAGCGCTGGCACGACGGGGATTTCGGCCCGTCGTCGGCGATGGCGCGCGCCACCAAACGGGTGTGCCGGGACTGCGGCTTCCTGCTTCCGATGGCCGGTGAGCTGGGCACGATGTTCGGGGTGTGCGGCAACGAACTGGCCGCCGACGGGCACGTGGTGGACTTCACCTACGGTTGCGGCGCCCACTCGGACACGCCGGCGCCACCGGGCGGCGCCGGGTCCCCGCAGTTCGACCCGTACGACGACGGGGTGCTCGAGGTGGCAGCCACGCCGAACCCTGAGCAGTCCGACGAGCCGACCGTGCTCAACCCTGTTCCGCCGCCGCTTTGATGCGCGCGAGCGAGACGTTCATGCCGTCGACGAGTTCCTGCTCGAAGCTCGGCACCCCGCCCATCAGCGTTTTGACCAGCAGGTTGGACACCGCCGTCGTGCCGTTCTGGGCGTGCCGCGATTCGATCACGCGGGTGCCGCCGCTCGCGGTGGGTTCCAGTTCGTAGCTCCACACCGTGCGGTTGGCGTCGACTTTGAAGGCCAGCTTCCGCTCCGGCACGACCTCGGTGATGGTGCAGGTGGTGGGCCAGACCATGAACTTGTTGCGCCGGTTGAGGTTCAGCGTCCGGGTGCCGGCCCGCACCTGACCGAGCGGCTTCATCAGCCGACACTGCGGGCTCCAGTCCGGCATCCGACCGAAGTCCGAGATCAGCTCCCAGACCTTGGACACGGGCGCATCGATGGTGATCTCGGCTTGCAGCAGGGGGGCGGCCATGGTTCTCCTCGGATTCAGGTGGTGGGCGGTGGGTCGATCAAACCGGTCTGCGCGCCGCGGGCACCGCGGCGGGCAGCGCTGAGTTGCCAGAGGAACACCGCCGTCCCGATGACGCCGGTGGCCAGGCCGGCCAGGCAGATGGGCCGCCAGGTCTCCAGCGCGGGAACCGTGAACGCGGCCAGGGTCGCCAGCAGCCACAGCAAAGCCCCGACACCGATCACCCGCCACGGTTCGGTCAGTGCGGCGGGCAGCGGCGGGGGTTCGGGAGTTTCGGCGGCCATCGGGACCAAAGTAACCGATACGACAACTTAGGTAGACGATCTTCGCATTGGGTGCGAGGTAAAGCTGCTGCTGACGTATTGTTTTCCCTCGTGATGGATGTCGATGGTCGGCTGGTGGGGGATCTTTCGCTGGCGGTGCTGCGACTCGCCCGACAGCTGCGTTTCCGCCGTCCGGAATCGCCGGTGTCGCTGTCCCAGCTCTCGGCACTGTCGACCCTGCACAAGGAGGGCGCGATGACGCCCGGCACCCTGGCCATCCGCGAGCGGGTCCGGCCACCGTCGATGACCCGTGTCATCGCGGCGCTGGCGGAGATGGGTCTGGTGGTGCGGACGCCGCATCCGATCGACGGCCGCCAGGTGCTGGTGTCGGTCTCCGACAGCGGCGTCGAGTTGTTGGAGACCGAACAGCGCGAGAGCCAGGCCTGGTTGCAGCGCCGGCTGGGCATGCTGAACTCCGACGAGCGCTCGGTGTTGCTGCGGGCAGCAAAGCTGATGTCGAACATCGTCGACGAAAGAGCGTGAGCGTCAACGTTGTTGATGTCGAGGACGTGGGGGATCCCCGGCTGGACGATTTCCGCGACCTGAACTCGGTGGACCGGCGCCCCGATCTGCCGACCGGTCGGGGACTGGTGATCGCGGAGGGCGTGCTGGTGGCGCAGCGGATGCTGGCCTCGCGGTTCGAGCCGCACGCCCTGTTGGGCACCGCGCGTCGACTCGAGGAACTGCGCGCCGACCTGAACGGCTCCGACATCCCGTACTACCGGGTCGAGCCGACCGTGATGGCCGATGTCGTCGGATTCCACCTGAACCGTGGCGTGCTGGCCGCCGCGCGCCGGCCCGAGGTGTTGTCCCCGGCCGAGGTGGTGGCCAAGGCGCGCACCGTCGCGGTGCTCGAGGGCGTCAACGACCACGAGAACCTCGGGTCGATCTTCCGCAACGCCGCGGGACTCGGCGTCGACGGCGTGCTCTTCGGGGCGGGCTGCGCCGACCCGTTGTATCGGCGCGCGGTCCGGGTATCGATGGGACATGCGCTGCTGGTGCCCTTCGCCAAGGCGCAGCGCTGGCCCGCGGATCTACACCTGTTGCGGGAGCAGGGATTTCGGTTGCTTGCCATGACCCCGGACCCGGGGGCGGCCACGCTGGCCGACGCCATGACCGAGTTGGCCGGCGACCGGGTGGCGATCCTGGTCGGTGCCGAGGGGCCGGGGCTGACGGAGACGACGATGCGCGCCAGCGATGTGCGGGTGCGCATCCCGATGTCGCGGGGCACCGATTCGCTCAATGTCGCCACGGCGGCGGCGCTGGCCTTCTATGAGCGGACGCGCTCGGACGGTTAGGGTCGCACCGTGACCGAGGAAGGCACCCCCTGGGGGACCGGGTTGACCGCGGCGGCGTTCGCCGCGGCGGTGACGGCGGCCGCGATCGTGGTGCTCAGTCTCGGGTTGATCCGGGTGCATCCGCTGTTGGCGGTGGGGTTGAACCTGATCGCCGTCGGCGGCCTGGCCCCGACGGTCTGGGGCTGGCGGCGCATCCCGGTGGTGCGTTGGTTCGTCCTGGGTAGCGCGGTCGGCGTGGCGGGCGGCTGGCTGGCGCTGCTGGCGTTGGCCGCCGCGGGCTGAGCTGGGGGCTGAGCGTCGGGCTCAGCGGTCGCCGCTGGAGCGCACCCCGAGCAGCACGTCCTCCCAGGCGGGAACCGAGGGCTTGGCGCGCTTGGTGCGGGCGGGCGGGGCCGCTTCGGCCGCCGGTGCCGGTTCGGGCGAGGCTTTCGGGGTCGCCTTCGGTGCTGCCTTGGGGGCCGGGGCGGGCTGGCCGGGGGCCGGGCTCTCGAACTCCAGCTGGGGCAGCGGGGCGACCGGACGCAGCGGCCGGTCGAAGTCGGGGTCGATCAGCTCGGTCGCGGTGTCATCCAGCGCGGTGACGGTGCCGCCGTGCGCGCCGGGGACGAAGCGGAAGTGCGCGACGTTGTCCGACCGGCCGGCCTTCCACGCCAGCTGCACGGTCCAGCGGCCGTCCTCGTTGCGCCAGGAGTCCCACGCGGTGTCGTCGGGGTTGAGCCCCCGGTTGACCAGCGCGGCGGTGACCGATTCCAGCAGGGTCAGCACGGCCGGTCCGTCGGCGAGCACGGGGTGCGCCGCGGTGGCCAGTTCGGCGGCCCGGGCGCGCTCGAGCAGGACGGGATGCGCGAAGCGCTCGATCTTCGACAGGTCCGCGCCGCTGGCCTCGGCCAGCTGCTCGACCGAGGCACCGGCACGAATCCGGGCTTGAATATCCTTGGGACGCAGCACGCTTCTGACCTCGATGTCGATTTGTGTCTGACCGACGCGGGAGGCGTCGCCGCGGACGGCAGCGCGGAGCCGGTCGTCGAGGCGCAGCCGGAACTTGGTGGACCCGTCGGCCGCGGCCGGGGCGTCGTCCTCGCAGATGATGTGTCGGCCATCGACGTCGAGTCCAACAACTTTCAGATCTCGCATGTCGACCTCCTTGGGATCACCGTGCCGGACCCGCCTGGTGCGGACCTTACTGCAGCCCGATCGTTATCCCGGTGTGACACGCGGGGCCGAGCCCGCACAGTCGCGGTCGAGGGCGCGGTCAGAGCCGCTCGACGACCCAGTCCACGCAGGCCGTCAGCGCGCCGACGTCGTCGGGGTCGACGGCGGGGAACATCGCGACGCGCAGCTGGTTGCGGCCCAGCTTGCGGTACGGCTCGGTGTCGACGATGCCGTTGGCGCGCAGCGTCTTGGCCACCGCGGCAGCGTCCACGGCGTCGTCGAAGTCGATGGTGCCCACGACCTGCGAACGCAGCGCCGGGTCGGTGACGAAGGGCGTCGCGAACGAGGCGGCCTCGGCCCAGGAGTACAGCCGCTGCGCGGAGTCCGCGGTGCGCTGCACGGCCCAGTCCAGCCCGCCGTTGCCGTTGAGCCAGTCGAGCTGCTCGGCCATGAGCAGCAGCGTCCCGATGGCCGGCGTGTTGTAGGTCTGGTTCTTCAGGCTGTTGTCGACGGCGATCGGCAGCGACAGGAACTCCGGCACCCAGCGGCCCGCGGAGCTGATGGCCTCGACCCGGGCGAGCGCGGCCGGCGACATGATGGCCAGCCACAGCCCGCCGTCGCTGGCGAAGTTCTTCTGCGGGGCGAAGTAATAGGCGTCGACGTCGTTGATGTCGACGGGCAGGCCGCCGGCGCCGGA
Source organism: Actinomycetes bacterium (assembly GCA_023460175.1). GTDB lineage: Bacteria > Actinomycetota > Actinomycetes > Mycobacteriales > Mycobacteriaceae > Mycobacterium. The sequence continues at coordinate 16,735 of JAEWRC010000126.1, read as the reverse complement.
GGTGGCGTCGATGACGACCAGCTTGTCGGCCGAGCCCTCGGGGCGGGTCACCGGGACCGCCACCCCGGTCGAGGTCTCGTTGTGCGCCCAGGCGATGACGTCCACCGACGGGTCGGACTGCGGGGCCGGCGCGGTGCCCGGCTCGGCCTTGACCACGACGGGGTCGCCGACGAACGGGTTCTTGGCGACCGCCGACGCGAACTTCGCGCTGAACTCGCCGAAGGTCAGGTGCAGGGAACGCTGATCGATCAGGCCGAAGGCCGCGGCGTCCCAGAACGCCGTCGAGCCGCCGTTGCCCAGGATGACCTCATAGCCCTCGGGCACGGAGAACAGCTGGCGCACGCCGTCGCGCACCCGGCCGACGAGGTTCTTCACCGGCGCCTGACGATGCGAGGTGCCGAACAGCTCGGCGCCCTTGCTGACCAGGGCCTGCAGCTGCGCGTCGCGCACCTTCGACGGCCCACACCCGAACCGGCCGTCGGCGGGTTTGAGGTGGTCGGGAATCGTCAACTGATCAGCCATGACCATCAGCGTAGACAGCGGCGGGCGCGCGCAGAAATGCGGCTTCGGCGCGGAAAACGGGTACGCGGTGAGCACGGGAGACAAACGGGCCTCGATATGAGGTAGCCCACAGTGAATTGCCCACGGTTCGGCTATGGAGTTTTGCCGATACCTGCGGTACCGTTGCTGGACATCTAGCGGCCCGATGTAAACCTCAGGGAGGCTTCACATGGCACGTACGAAGATGATTCGACGGTGGCGTCGCAACATGGACGTGCTCGACGACCAACCGTATGTCGACATGCTCACCACGCTGTCCGAAGGGTCGGTGCGGCGGAACTTCAATCCCTACACCGATATCGACTGGGATTCCCCCGAGTTCGCGGTGACGCCCAACGATCCGCGCTGGGTCCTGACCGACACCGACCCGCTGGGCCGGCACCCCTGGTACCAGGCGCAGCCGTTGGAGCGGCAGATCGAGATCGGGATGTGGCGGCAGGCCAACGTCGCCAAGGTCGGCCTGCACTTCGAGTCGATCCTGATCCGCGGCCTGATGAACTATGCGTTCTGGGTGCCCAACGGATCCCCGGAATACCGTTACTGCCTGCACGAATCGGTCGAAGAGTGCAACCACACCATGATGTTCCAGGAGATGGTGAACCGCATCGGCGCCGACGTGCCCGGGATGCCGCGGCTGCTCAAGTGGCTCTCGGCCTTCATCCCGCTGGCGGCCGGCCCGCTGCCCATCGTGTTCTTCTTCGGCGTGCTGGCCGGCGAGGAACCCATCGACCACACCCAGAAGAACGTGCTGCGCGAGGGCCGCACCCTGCATCCGATCATGGAGCGGGTGATGGCGATCCACGTCGCCGAGGAGGCCCGGCACATCTCGTTCGCGCATGAGTATCTGCGCAAGCGGGTACCGACGATGCGGACGCGCAAGCGCTTCATGCTCTCGCTGCACGTGCCGATCATCATGCGCGTGCTGTGCTCGGCGATCCTCAAGCCGCCGCGCAGCTTCTGGCGCAAGTTCGACATCCCCAAGTCGGTCAAGCGCGAGGTGTTCTTCCGCTCGCCGGAGGCCCGCCAGATGCTGTCGGAGGTGTTCGCCGACGTGCGGATGCTGTGCCACGACACGGGGCTGATGAACCCGGCCGCCCGGCTGATGTGGAAGCTCTGCAAGATCGACGGCGCACCGTCGCGCTACCGCAGCGAGCCCGCGCGGGCCCACCTGACGGTGGCCGAGAAGATCCCGGCCTGAGCGCGGTCCTCGGATGCCCCACGTCATCACCCAGTCGTGTTGCAGCGACGGGTCGTGCGTCTACGCGTGCCCGGTCAACTGCATTCATCCCTCGCCGGATGAACCCGGGTTCGCCACCACCGAGATGCTCTACATCGACCCGGACGCCTGCGTCGACTGCGGCGCCTGTGTCAGCGCCTGCCCGGTCGGGGCGATCGCCCCGGCGTCGCGGCTGACGTCCGACCAGTTGCCGTTCATCGAACTCAACGCCGGCTTCTACCCGCCGCGGCCGCCGGGGGAGAAGGTGCCGCCGACCTCGAAGCTGGCCCCGGTGATCCCGGCGCCGCAGGTGCGGTCCGGTCGCAGCCCGCTGACCGTGGCGATCGTCGGGTCCGGGCCCGCGGCGATGTATGCCGCCGACGAACTGCTCACGCAGCCCGACGTGCGGGTCAACGTGTTCGAAAAGCTGCCCACCCCATACGGTTTGGTCCGCGCCGGGGTGGCGCCGGACCATCCCAGCACCAAGCGGGTGACGGCCCTGTTCGACCGGATCACCCGGCGCAAGGGCTTCACGTTCTTCCTCAACGTGGAGGTCGGCGAGCACCTGAGCCACGGCGACCTGTTGGACCATCACCACGCGGTGCTCTACGCCGTCGGGGCGCCGAATGACCGTCGCCTCGATATCGACGGCATGGGGCTGCCGGGCACTGGCACCGCCACCGAGTTGGTGGGCTGGATCAACGGCCACCCGGACTTCACCGCGCTGCCGGTACACCTCGATCGGGAACGCGTGGTGGTCATCGGCAACGGCAACGTCGCGCTCGACGTGGCGCGCATCCTCACCGCCGACCCCGACGAACTGGCCCGCACCGACATCGCCGACCACGCGCTGGCGGGGCTGCGGAACTCGCAGCTGCGCGAGGTCGTCATCGCCGCCCGCCGGGGCCCGGCGGACTCGGCGTTCACGCTGCCCGAGCTGATCGGGCTGACCGCCAAGGCCGAGGTGGTACTCGACGCCGACGACCACGAACTGGTGCAGCGCGACCTGGCTGCGCTCGGTACCGGGCCCGAGGATCGCCTGACCCGGGCCAAGCTCGAGGTGCTCAGCAAGCTGGGCAGCAGCGATTCGCCGCTGACCCGGCCGCGCATCCGGCTGGCCTACCGACTGACCCCGGCCCGCATCGTCGGCGCCGACCGGGCCGACGGCATCGAGTTCACCGTCACCGGCACCGATCAGACCCGGCGCATCGACGCGGGCATGGTCCTGACCTCGATCGGTTACCGCGGCCGGGCCGTGCGCGACCTGCCGTTCGACGACGACGCCGCGGTGGTGCCCAACGACGGCGGCCGGGTGTCCGGCGCCCGCGGCGCCTACGTCGCCGGCTGGATCAAGCGCGGACCCACCGGGTTCATCGGCACCAACAAGTCCTGCGCGCAGCAGACGGTGCAGCAACTCGTCGCCGACTACAACGACGGGGTGCTGGCCGATCCGGTGGACCGCCCCGGGGCCCTGGCCAAGCTGGTGGCTGCCCGCCGACCCGCCGCGATCGACCTGGCGGGCTGGCGCGCCATCGACGCCGCCGAGATCGCCCGCGGCGACGGGATCCGCCCGCGGAACAAGTTCACCGACGTGCCGTCGATGCTCGCCGCCGCGGCCGCGCCGAAACCCTCGCTAGGTCAACGTATTCTGGCGGGGCTGCGGGGCTGATCTGAGCGGCTAGCCCGGCTGACCCGCGGCCTGGCTGAGCTCCTCGAAGCTGACCTCGCGCACCGTCTCGGCCAGCGACCACAGGTGCCCGAACGGATCCCGCACCTGGCCGTACCGGTCACCCCAGAACTGGTCCTCGGGCGGCATCACCACGGCCGCACCGGCGTCCACGGCCTGCTGGAAGCGGCGGTCGACCTCGGTGACCTGGAGGTGGATGGTGACCGGCGAGCCGCCGAGCGCCTTCGGGGTGCTCGACGTGCCGCCGCAGGTCTCCGGGAAGTCGTCGTTGAGGAAGATCATGCTGCCGTTGATCACGATGGCGGCGTGGATCAGCTTGCCGTCCGGGCCGGCGATCCGGGCCATCTCGGTGGCGTCGAAGGCCTTGACGTAGAAGTCGATGGCGGCGGCCGCGTCGTCGACGACGAGGTGCGGGACGACGGCGGTGTGGACCTGGGACGGATCGGGACAAGTCATTGCGGGGCTCCTAGCGTGCGGTTCGAACAGTGCACGTATTCAGACACCCCGCGGCGGCGAAACTCATCGCCGCGGCAACTGATCCCAGCCCTCGACCTGCTCCGGGCGCCGCGGCGCGGGGCCCACGTAGAGGGCGGCCGGCCGGACCAGCTTGCCCAGCCGCTTCTGCTCGAGGATGTGCGCGCACCAGCCCGCCGTGCGGCCGCAGGTGAACATCGCCGGCATCATCTTGGGCGGCACCCCGGCGAAGTCGAGGATGACCGCGGCCCAGAATTCCACGTTGGTCTCGATGGGCCGGTCGGGGCGGCGCTCGCGCAATTCGGCCAGGGCGGCCTGCTCCAGCTGCGCGGCGACCTCGTAGCGCGGCGCGGCCAGCCGCTGGGCGGTCGCGCGCAGCACGCGGGCGCGCGGGTCCTCGGCGCGGTAGACCCGGTGGCCGAAGCCCATCAGCTTCTCGTTGCGGTCGAGGATGCCCTTCACCACGGCCCGGGCATCGCCGGTGCGTTCGACGTCCTCGATCATGGGCAGCACCCGCGCGGGCGCACCGCCGTGCAGGGGACCGCTCATCGCGCCGATCGCGCCGGACATGGCCGCGGCCACATCGGCCCCGGTGGAGGCGATCACGCGGGCGGTGAACGTCGAGGCGTTCATGCCGTGCTCGGCCGCCGACACCCAGTAGGCGTCGATGGCCTCCACGTGCCGCGGATCGGGCTCGCCCTGCCAGCGGGTCATGAACCGGGCGGTGACCGTCGGACATTCGTCGATGAGGTGCTGCGGCACGGCGGGCTGATAGATCCCGCGCGCGGACTGCGCCACGTAGGACAGCGCCATCACCGAGGCTCGGGCCAGCTGATCGCGGGCGGTGTCGTCGTCGATGTCCAGCAGCGGCGCGTAACCCCAGATCGGCGCGAGCATGGCCAGGCCGGCCTGCACGTCGACCCGGACGTCGCCGGTGTGGATCGGCAGCGGGAAGGGTTCGGCGGGTGCCAGGCCGCGGCCGAACCGACCGTCGACCAGCAGCGCCCAGACGTCGGCGAAGGTCACCCGGTCGCCGACCAGGTCCTCGATGTCGACGCCGCGGTAGCGCAGCGCGCCGCCGTCCTTGTCGGGTTCGGCGATCTCCGTCTCAAAGGCGACGACGCCCTCCAGGCCGGGAACAAAATCCTTGGGTCCTGCAGTCATGCTGCAGATTCTCGCACTAGCGTTATGGGGATGTCAGAGCCGGAGGGCGCACGCCTGCGAGGGATGCGGGTGGAGTATGGCTCCGTGGAGAAGGACGACAGCGTCGACCTCGACGTCGACTGGCTGGGTGCCGACCCGTCGACCGGCTGGCTGACTTTGCTGCGCACCTGGATCGCCGACGCCGAGCGGTCCGGGATCGCCGAACCCAACGCCATCGTGCTCGCGACCGTGCGCGACGGTCTGCCGGTGTGCCGTTCGGTGCTGTGCAAGGGGGTCGACGCCGACGGCATCACCTTCTACACCAACTACACCTCGGCCAAGGGTGTCGAGCTGGACCAAACGCCCTATGCCGCAGTCACATTCCCGTGGTATTCGCTGGGCCGTCAGGTCCACATCCGCGGTCCGGTCACCAAGGTGGGCGCCGACGAGACCGCCGACTACTGGGCCAAGCGGCCGCGCGGGGCGCAACTGGGGGCGTGGGCGTCGCGGCAGTCGCAGCCCATCGCGTCGCGGGCCGCCCTGCTGGCGCAGTTCGCCGAGGTCTCCGAGCGGTTTGCCGAACTCGAGGAGGTGCCGGTGCCGCCGCACTGGGGCGGGTACCGCGTCGGGGCCGACGTGGTGGAGTTCTGGCAGGGCCGGGCCAACCGCGTGCACAACCGGATCCGGGTGCTGCGCGACGAGGGCTCGCCGGGTGCCCGACGGGCGGAGCGCCTGCAACCCTGAGCGTCGCGGACCGGCACATGTCGGTCTGAGCAAACTGCCAGGTCCGGCAAATGGCCGATGCGGTACCCCCGCGCCGCGGCTACCATTCTTTTCTGTGGTGGAAACCAGCGTCGGCGCCGCGGTGGGACTGCGCGAGCGCAAGAAGCGCCGGACCCGCGCGACGTTGATCGACGCGGCCGTGCAGCTGTGCCTGGACCAGGGCTACGACAACACCACCGTCGAGCAGATCGCCGCCGTCGCCGAAGTGTCTCCGCGCACCTTCAGCCGGTACTTCCCGACCAAGGACGCCGTCGTCCTGACCCTGCTGGAAGAACTGGTGGTCCACGTCGCCGACGAGTTGGACACCATCCCCTACGACGTGCCCGTCTTCGAGGCGTTCCGCCGCGCCCACGTCAACGTCCTGGGCGCGGTCAGTTCCGGCGGCGTCCCGGGGCTGACGTCGGAGCGGATCGTGCTCATGTTGCGCATCGTGAACTCGACGCCGGCGCTGCGGGCCGCGGCCACCGAGTTCAAGCCGCGCGCCACCCTGGAAGCCCTGGCCGACCGCCTCGGTGTCGACGTCGACGACCGCCGGGTGGAACTCGTCACCGCCGTCTGGGGAGCGGTCATCGTGACCGCGTGCGGCGACCTGGTCGACGACCGCGACGGCCTGGAACTGGGGCCGGACCTGATGGTCCAGCGGATCTCGGAGGCCTTTCAACAGTTCGCCGAACTCACCGCCGGGCTCACCTGAGGGCGCCTACGGTAACCCCCCGCAGGCGCAGCGGGGCCATACCGACTACCTTTCCTAAGTACAGACAGCTTTGTCGCTGCCAACGAGCGCAGAAGGGGTTTCCGTGGCCAGCAACTCGGATCGAGATTCAACCCTCGAAACCGCCACCCTGAAGTACCCGGGTGGAGAGATCGACCTGGATATCGAGCCGGCGACGGAGGGATCCCACGGGATCGCGTTGGGCCCGCTGTTGGCCAAGACGGGCTACACCACCTTCGACGGTGGTTTCGTCAACACCTCCTCCACGAAGTCCTCGATCACTTACATCGACGGCGATGCGGGCATCCTGCGGTACCGCGGGTACCCGATCGACCAGCTCGCGGAGAAGTCGACCTTCATCGAGGTCAGCTACCTGCTGATCTACGGTGAGCTGCCCGACAAGCAGCAGCTCGAGGACTTCACCACCAAGATCCAGCGGCACACCCTGCTGCACGAGGACCTCAAGCGGTTCTTCGACGGGTTCCCGCGCAACGCGCACCCCATGCCGGTGCTCTCCAGCGCGGTCAACGCGCTGAGCGCCTACTACCAGGATTCGCTGGACCCGCTGGACAACAAGCAGGTCGAGCTGTCCACCATCCGCCTGCTGGCCAAGCTGCCCACCATCGCGGCCTACGCCTACAAGAAGTCCGAGGGGCAGCCGTTCCTGTACCCGGACAACTCGCTGACGCTGGTGGAGAACTTCCTGCGGATGACGTTCGGCTTCCCGGCCGAGCCCTACGAGGTGGACCCGGAGATCGTGCGGGCGCTGGACATGCTGCTGATCCTGCACGCCGACCACGAGCAGAACTGCTCGACCTCGACGGTGCGGCTGGTGGGTTCCTCGCAGGCGAACCTGTTCACGTCCATCTCGGGCGGCATCAACGCGCTGTGGGGACCGCTGCACGGCGGCGCCAACCAGGCGGTGCTCGAGATGCTGGAGAAGATCCGGGTCGGCGATGACGACGTGAAGACCTTCGTCAAGAAGGTCAAGAACCGCGAGGACGGCGTGAAGCTGATGGGCTTCGGGCACCGCGTCTACAAGAACTACGATCCGCGGGCGCGCATCGTCAAGGAGCAGGCCGACAAGATCCTGGCCAAGCTCGGCGGCGACGACGAACTGCTGCACATCGCCAAGGAACTCGAGGAGATCGCGCTCACCGACGACTTCTTCATCGAGCGCAAGCTGTACCCGAACGTCGACTACTACACCGGCGTGATCTACCGCGCGATGGGCTTCCCCACCCGGATGTTCACCGTGCTGTTCGCCCTCGGCCGGTTGCCGGGCTGGATCGCGCATTGGCGCGAGATGCACGGCGAGCCCAACAAGATCGGCCGCCCGCGCCAGATCTACACCGGCTACACTGAACGCGACTACATGGACCTCGGCACCCGCTGAGTTCCGCCCAGTAGCGTTTCCAGCGCGGCCATCGCCGCGTTGTGCCCGCCGATCCCGGACACCGCGCCGCCGCGCACGGCCCCGGACCCGCACAGCAGGATCCGGTCGTGCCGGGTGGCCACACCCCAACGGCGCGCGGGGTTTTGGGGGTCCCCGGCGGCCCCTTCGGTCTCAGTGTCCTCGACGAACGGCCAACTCAGCCCGCCGTGGAAGATGTGGCCCGCGGTCATCCCCAGGGCCTGCTCCAGATCCAGCGTGGTCTTGGCCTCGATGCACGGCCGGTCGTGCGCATCGCGCATCAGCACGTCCTGAATGGGTTCGGTCAGTACGGAATTCACCGACTCCAGCACCGCCGCTGTCAGCTCGGCGCGGGCGGCGTCCGGATCACGCTCGGCCACCAGCGGGTGCGGGGTGTGCAGACCGAAGACGGTCAGCGTCTGCGCCCCGGACTCGCGCAGCGCCGGCGACAGGATGCTGGGATCGGTCAGCGAATGGCAATAGATCTCGCACGGCAGGGGTTTCGGGAGCCGCCCGCCGGCCGCCTGTCGATAGGCCTCGTCGAGCTGCGAGTAGGTCTCGTTGATGTGCAGGGTGCCGCCGAAGGCCTGCTCGGGGCGCACCGTGGCGTCGCGCAGCCGCGGCAGGCGTCGCAACATCAGGTTCACCTTGATCTGCGATCCCGGGTCCGCGGCCGGCCTCGACTCGCCGAGCAGGTCGGCCAGCGCGGCGGGAGTGATGCCGGAGAGGATCAACCGGCCCGTCGCGCGGTGCTCCTCGCCGCCGCTACGGTAGTGCACGACACCGTCCGGGTCCACCGCGAAAACCTCTGCGCCGGTGTTGATCTGGGCGCCGTGTCCGGCGGCCGCGGCGGCCAGGGCGGCGCTCACCGCGCCCATCCCGCCGATCGGGACGTCCCAGTCCCCGGTGCCGCCACCGATCAGGTGATACAGCAGGCAGATGTTCTGCCGCAGGGACGCCTCGTCGGTGCGGGCGAAGGTGCCGATCAGCGCGTCGGTGGCGACCACCCCGCGAACCAGGTCACTGCCCAGCAGCGACGTGATGGCCTCGCCGATGGGCCGGTCGAACAGCGCCGACCAGGCCCAACCGGCCGTCGGGTCCGCGCCGAGCACCTTGTCCCGCAATTGCGCTCGCGACCGCAGCGGCTCGAGCAGCGTGGGCCACAGCGGGGCGGTCACCCGGCGCATCCGCGCGTAGAACTCGGCGAAGCCGTCGCGGTCCGCGGCGGCGCCCACCGCCGCGAACGTCTCGGCGTCGTCCCCGATCAGCAGCCCGGTGCGGCCGCCGTCCGCCGGGTCGGGGGTGTAGGAGGAGTAGCGTCGGCGCGCGAGTCGCACTGGGGCGCCGAGGTCTTCGAGGATCCGGGTGGGCAGCAGACTCACCAGGTACGAGTAACGCGACAGCCGCGCATCCACGCCGGCGAAGGCGCGCGCCGAGACCGCGGCCCCGCCGACGTGCTCGGCGCGTTCCAGGACCCGCACCGTGAGTCCGGCGCGGGCGAGGTAACCGGCGGCCACCAGTCCGTTGTGGCCGCCGCCGATCACGACGACGTCGGAGTGCTGTGCTGACACCGGCCCAGTGTGCTCGCGGAGTAGGGTCACTGCAATGACGACTAAACCCGAGATCGAATTTCCGGAGGGTGCCGCACCGACCGAATTGGTCAGTGAGGACCTCGTGGTGGGCGACGGCGCGGAGGCCGTTCCCGGTGGCACTGTCGAGGTGCATTACGTCGGCGTCGAGTTTGATACCGGCGAGGAATTCGACAGTTCCTGGGACCGCGGACAAAGTATTGAATTCCCGTTGCGGGGGCTCATCCAGGGTTGGCAGGACGGGATCCCCGGCATGAAGGTCGGCGGCCGGCGAAAGCTGACGATTCCGCCTGCTCAGGCCTATGGCCCGGCCGGCGGCGGCCACCGGTTGTCGGGGAAGACCCTGATATTCGTGATCGATTTGCTGGGTGTTCGCTGACGCGTTACGTGAGAAAAAGGGGACGGGCGTCATCTGACGCCCGTCTTCCCTGAAATTTGCCCCGGTGTCGGTTTTCCTGTCCTACGCTTCAGATCGCTTGCATGAGCGAATCCTGACGGTTCGAGGATGGAGGTCCCATGACGGATCCCGACGAAACCCGAACGATCACCGGGTGGAAAACTGCGTCAAGGTTCTACCGGCAGAAGCCGGGGCTGGGGTGGCTGCTGGCACTACTGGCGGTTCCGTTGCTGCTCGGACTGCTCGGCTGGGGGACGCTCGACAAGTCCGGTCGCGATCTCGACGCATCGATCCCCAGCATCGACCCCACGGTGTCGGAGCCCGAAGTCAACCTGCCGGGTCTGCCCACCGCGTTGTCAATCATGCGCAACGGCAACGACATAACGCTGTCCGGGGATCTTCCGGACGCGGCCGCGCGCACCGGCCTGCTCGATCTGTTGAGGTCGATCCACGGTCCGGATGTGAACCTGGTCGACAACCTCAACATCGCGGCCGGGGCTCCCGGCCCGGACCTGACGGGACTGCAGGGCGTGTTCTCCGCCGCGGTCGACATCCCGGACTTCAACTGGAAACGCGAGGGCGACAACGTCACGCTCACCGGCATCGCGCCGAACGAAGAGGTGCGCGCCGCGGTCGAGGCGGCCGCCCGTTCCGCGTGGCCGGAGGCCAACATCACCAACCGGATCCAGGTGGCGACCGCACCCGCGCCGGCGCCGGCACCGGCGTCCGGCGGTGACTGCGCCACGCTGCAGGCCGACATCACCGCGCTGATCGATGCCCCGATCAACTTCGAAACCGACGGGGCGACACTGACATCGGGCAGCGAGCAGATGCTGTCCCGGGTCGCGGAGAAGATCACCGCCTGCCCCGAAGCGCGCATCTCGGTGGACGGCTACACCGACAACAGCGGCAACGACGCCATCAACATCCCGTTGAGCGCCAACCGCGCCAAGTCCGTCGCCGAGTTCTTGATCTCCCAGGGCGTTGCGGCCGACCTCGTCACCTCCCAGGGGCACGGTTCGGCGAATCCCATCGCCGGCAACGACACGCCTGCGGGCAAGGCCCAGAACCGCCGCGTCGAGATCACCGTCAGCTAAGGAGAATTCGAGATGGACTTCGTCATCCAATGGTTGTGGTACCTGCTGGCTTTCGTGGTCGGCTCGCTGGTGGCCTGGTTGATCACCGTGGTGGCAGTGCGGCGCACCAGCGAGGAGGAGGCCTTCGCTGACCTGCCGGGGTCGCGTGAGATTGGAGCGCAGCGATGAGCGACGTCAACTGGTGGCTGATGGTGTTGGCCTTCGCGCTGGGGTTGCTGCTGACCTTCGCCTTCATGATCCGGCGGGTCACCCGCGAGGTGCCCGTGTACGGACCGCTGGGGCGTGGGCCCGGCGTCGACGCGGGCACCGGGGACATCGAGATCGCCGATACGGAACCCTTCGGCGCCGGCTCGGTGCGATTGGCTGAGGCCAGTCGCACCGGTCCGCCGGGATACGCCATCAAGGGCAACGAGGACTCGATGCTCTACCACACCACCGAGAGCCCGTCGTACGAGCAGACCATCGCCGAGGTGTGGTTCAGCAAGCCCGCCGACGCGGAGCGGGCCGGCTTCGGGCGCTGGGACCAGAACCAGCCGGAGTAGTACGCCGAGCTACTGCGTGCGCAGCACGAAGCCGACGCCGCGCACGGTGTGCAGCAGTCGCGGGGCGCCACCGGCTTCGAGCTTGCGCCGCAGATAGCCGATGAACACGTCGACCACGTTGGTGTCGGCGGCGAAGTCGTAGCCCCAGACCAGCTCGAGCAGCTGCGCGCGGGACAGCACCGCGGTCTTGTGCTCGGCGAGCACCGCCAGCAGATCGAACTCGCGCTTGGTCAGGTCCACGTCGACGCCGTTGACCCGGGCGCGGCGGCCGGGGATGTCCACCTCCAGCGGGCCCACCTGGATGGTCTCCGAGGAGAACGTGGCCGTGGCGCCGCGACGGCGCAGCAGCGCCTTGACCCGCGCCACCAGTTCAGCCAGCACGAACGGCTTGACCAGGTAGTCGTCGGCGCCGGCCTCGAGGCCCGCCACCCGGTCGTCGACCGAACTGCGCGCCGAGAGCACGCACACGGGCACGTCGTTGTCCATGGCCCGCAGCGCGGTCACCACGCTGACCCCGTCGAGCACCGGCATGTTGATGTCCAGCACGATCGCGTCGGGCCGGGTCTCGGTGGCGCTACGCAGGGCCTCGGCCCCGTCGACGGCGGTCGACACCTCGAAACCGGAGAGCCGCAGGCCACGCTCGAGCGAGGCCAGCACGTCGGCGTCGTCGTCGACCACCAACACCCGGGGGGAACCTGCAGCATTGTCCATGGGCTCAATTTTGCCTGATCGCCGCGCACGAACGTCGCAGGTGATTGACCTCAACAATAGTTCGGGTTCTACGTTGGGCGTCATGAGCACGGTGCGGGCGGGCCCGACCTCGCCAAACGTCGCGTCCGGCGGCACGCCCGCGCCGTGGGAATCGGACTGTCGCCGTGTCGTGGCAGCATCGGAATTGGAGGTCGGTTGGCGACGTTGATGTCGCGGGGGTCGGGTATCGGTAGGGGTGGACCCGCACGAAGGAGCGACGAGCCGTTGATTGCACCGCCGCCGCAGCGCATCAGGGGCAGTTCGGACCTGATCCGGCTGCTGCCGTATCTGCTGCCGTACCGCGTGCGCTGGACCGCGATGGTGACTGTTTCGCTGGTCAGCCTGGTCGCCACCATCGCGATCCCGCTGATGACCAAGGCCGTGATCGACGGGCCGATTTCCAATCAGGATCAGCAGGGACTGTGGGTCCTGGGCACGGCAGCGCTGGCCATCGGGGTGACCGAGGCGGTGCTGTGGTTCATCCGCCGCTGGTTAACCGCGCGGGCGACGCTGGGCGTCGAGGCCGACATCCGCAAGGACCTGTACGCGCGGCTGCAGATCCTCCCGATGTCGTTCCACGGGCGTTGGCAGTCGGGTCAGTTGCTGTCCCGGGTGATGAACGATTTGGCCACCGTCCGCCGGTTCCTGTCCTTCGGCCTGATCTTCATGCTGCTCAACGCCCTGCAGATCATCGTGGTGACCGCGATCCTGCTGAGCATGTACTGGCCGCTGGGGGTGGTCGTTCTGGTATCGGTGGTGCCCATCACGGCCACGGTGCTGCACTTCGAGCGGCAGTTCACCCGGCTGTCGCGGCAGGCCCAGGACCAGTCCGGGGTGGTCGCCACGCACGTCGAGGAGGCCGCCCTGGGCGCGCGGCTGGTCAAGTCGTTCGGCCGCGAGGACTACGTCTACGACCGCTTCGACCGTGAGGCCGCCGAGCTCTACGACATCCAGGTGCGCAAGGTCGGTGTCTCGGCGCGGTTCTGGACGCTGCTCGAGGTCATCCCCAACCTGACGCTGATCGTGGTGCTGGGCTTCGGCGCCTACGCCGCCGGGCACGGGCTGGTGACGATGGGAACGCTGGTCGCGTTCATCACCATGATGTTGTCGCTGGTGTGGCCGATCGCCTCGCTGGGCTTCCTGCTGTCGATGACGCAGGAGTCGATGACGGCTGCGAACCGCATCGCCGAGATCTTCGACGCGCCCCGCGAGATCGACGACGGCCCGGTGGTCGCAGGCGCGCGCGGTGGCCGGCTCGAACTCGTCGACGTCGGTTTCCGCTTCCCGGACACCGACGGTCAGCAGTCCGCCTGGGCGCTGCGCCACGTGGACCTGACCGTCGAGGCCGGGCAGACCGTCGCGCTGGTCGGGTCGACGGGGTCGGGCAAGTCGGTGTTGGTGGCGTTGCTGTCCCGGCTCTACGACGTCAGCGAGGGGCGAATCCTGCTCGACGGCACCGATATCCGCGACCTCAGCCTGCCGGCGTTGCGCAGCGCGGTCGCGACGGCCTTCGAGGATCCGACGCTGTTCTCGATGTCGGTGGCCGAGAACCTGCGGCTGGGCCGCGGCCCTGACAATCCGGCCGGCGACGAGGAGCTGGTCCGCGCCATCGACATCGCGGCCGCCGACTTCGTCTACGAGTTGCCGTTCGGCCTGGACACCCGGATCGGCGAGCAGGGCATGAGCCTGTCCGGCGGTCAGCGCCAACGCCTTTCGCTGGCCCGCGCCATCCTGGCGGCCCCGAGCGTGCTGGTGCTCGACGACACGCTCTCGGCGCTGGACGTCCACACCGAGGCCGACGTCACCGCGGCGCTGCGGCGGGTGTTGGGGTCGGTGACCGGAATCGTTGTCGCAAACCGGGCTTCGACGGTGCTGCTGGCCGACAAGGTCGCCCTGCTGGAGGTGGTCGACGGCGTCGGCACCATCACCCACACGGGCACTCACTCGGAGTTGTTGGCCACCGTGCCGCAGTACCGCGATCTGCTGGCCGCCGAGGACGAACTCAACGACGACATCGAATACGCCACCACCTGGGAGGCCGACGCCCAGTGGGATCGGCTGAGCCAACTGCAGGAGGTGAACGATGCGGGAGACGGTTTGGCGCGGCCGGTTCGACGAGAAGTCTGACGACGATTCGCCGATCGACGAAAAGCTGCCGCGGCGCCGCGAGGCCCGCGAACTGCTGTTCTCGCTGCTGCGTCCGTTCCGGGTCACCGTGGCGGTGCTGGCGGTCATCGTGGTGGTGGAAAACGCGGCGCGGCTGTCGGTTCCGCTGCTGGTGCAGCGCGGCATCGACCGCGGGATTCCGCCCATCGCCGAGGGCGGGCCGGCCCGCGAACTCGCCCTGGTGGTCGCGGCGCTGTGCGCGGTGGTCGCCGTGCAGGCCGTCGGCCGCGTGGTGTTCCTGAAGCGCTCCGGGCAGGTGGGGCAGAAGGTGCTGCTGGAACTGCGGCGGCGGGTGTTCCGGCATTTCGGGCGCCTCGACGTCGCGTTCCACGACCGCTACACCTCCGGGCGGGTGGTCAGCCGCTCCACCAACGACATCGACGCCATCCAGGAGCTGCTGCAGAACGGGTTCGACAGCCTGGTGACCGCGGTGCTGACGATGTTCGGCACCGCGATCCTGCTGGTGGTGCTCGACTGGCGGCTGGGCCTGATGTGCCTGGTGGCCTTCCCGATCCTGGTGCTGCTGGCCGCGTGGTTCCGCACCGAGTCCGCCAAGACCTACCGCGAGGTGCGCGACAGCGCCGCGCTGGTGATCGTGCAGTTCGTCGAAACAATGACGGGCATCAAGGCGGTGCAGGCCTACCGTCGCGAGGAGCGCAACCAGGAGATCTTCGATGGTGTCGCCGACCGCTACCGCGACATCAACGAGAAGACCTTCAAGCTGGTCGCGGTCTTCATGCCGGGCGTGAAGCTGGTCGGCAACATCACCACCGGGGTGGTGCTGCTCTACGGCGGCTACCGGGTGCTGCAGGGCGACATGACGATCGGCACCCTGACCGCGTTCCTGCTGTATCTGCGGATGTTCTTCGAGCCGATGCAGGAGATCACCCAGTTCTTCAACACCTTTCAGTCCGCGTCCTCGGCGCTGGAGAAGCTGGCCGGGGTGCTGGCCCGCCCGCCGGCGATCGCCGACCCGCCGCGTCCCGTCGCGCTGCCGCGCGTCCGCGGCGAGGTGCGCTTCGCCGGCGTCGGCTTCGAGTACGTGCCGGACCGGCCGGTGCTGCCCGGCCTGGAGCTGACCGTTCCGGCGGGGCAGACGGTCGCGCTGGTGGGTACCACCGGCGCGGGCAAGACGACCATCGCCAAGCTGATCGCCCGGTTCTACGACCCCACCGCCGGGGCGGTGCGCCTCGACGGCGTGGACCTGCGGGACCTGGCGCAGGACGAGTTGCGCCGCCACGTCGTGATGGTCACCCAGGAGAACTTCATGTTCTCCGGCACCGTGGCCGACAACATCCGCTTCGGCCGGCCCGAGGCCACCGATGCCGAGGTGGTCGCGGCCGCGCAGGCCGTGGGGGCGGACCGGTTCGTCGCGACGCTGCCCGACGGGTACGACACCGATGTGGCCAAGCGGGGCGGTCGCCTGTCGGCCGGGCAGCGGCAACTGATTGCCTTCGCCCGCGCGTTCCTGGCCGACCCGGCGGTGCTCATCCTCGACGAGGCGACCTCCGCCCTGGACATCCCCAGCGAGCGGATGGTGCAGCGGGCCCTGCGCACCGTGCTGGCCGACCGCACCGCGCTGGTCATCGCCCACCGGCTGTCCACCGTCGAGGTCGCCGACCGGGTGCTGGTGCTCGAGCACGGGCGCATCATCGAGGACGGGCCGCCGGCGGAGCTCATTCGCGGCGACGGGCATTACGCGGCGCTGCACGACGCGTGGGTGCGGTCGCTGGTTTAGGGCTGGTTCAGGGCAGGCCCATCCGGCGGTAGCGGTCCAGCCGGGCCGTCAGCCGCGCGGCGTCGACCTGACCGGAGAGCCCGGCCACCTCGACGGCGATCGCCCGACCGAGGCGCTTGGAGAATTCGATCGGCTCGTCGGCGGCATCCGGCGACTCGGGGACGATGACGTCGACGATCCCGTTGCGTTGCAGATCGGCCGATCGAACCCCCTGGGCCGCAGCGAGTTCGGGGGCGTGCTCGGTGTCGCGGAAGACGATCGCGCTGGCACCCTCCGGCGGTAGCGGCGCGAGCCACCCGTGCAGCGCGGCCAGCACCCGGTCGGCGGGCACCATGGCCAGGGCCGGTCCGCCGCTGCCCTGCCCCATCAGCACCGACACCGTCGGCACGGGCAGCGTCACCAACTCCGAGAGGCAGCGGGCGATCTCCGCGGCCAGCCCGCCCTGCTCGGCCTCCTGGGACAGCGC
>JAEWRC010000125.1 GCA_023460175.1 Actinomycetes bacterium | reverse complement strand
GTCGCCCCCGGTGCCGCCGCCGAGACGCCCCCGTTGCCGACCCGGGCGACCACGTCGCGGGTCCGCGAGTTGCTCGGCGGCATCCGCCTGGCGCCCGAACCCGAGGACGGCCCCGGCGCCGACCCGGCGACCTCGGTGCTGACCCCGCCGCTGTCGCGGGCCAGCCGGATGTCGGTGTTGGCGCGCGGCGAGACCGGCGCGCTGGTGGCGCTGTCGGCCCTGATCCTGGGCCGCCGCCAGGAGGCGATCATGATGGAGCTCACCGTCGAGGTCGTCGCGGTGCGGGTTGCCCACCCGCGCAGCGGGATCCCCTGCGTGATCGCCGAGGTGCCGGTCACGCAGGTCGAGGTGGTCCTCGACGCCGAGGTGGCCGGCGCCCCGGGGCTCGCGACCGGGTGGGGCGCGACGCTGGGCACCGTCGAACGCCGGGCCCTGGCGTTGGCGCTCATCGACGCCGCGATGAAGGCCGACGGGGATCTGCAGCAACCCCTGCTCCTCGACGAGCAGACCGTCATCGCCGCCAGCGACGGCGCGGCCACCAACGGCTTCGTCGAACACCTGCGGCTGCCGCACTACGCGAGCTTCGCCGCCTATCTGTCCGCCGTGTCGGGAGGCCCATCATGACCACCACGGTCGCCGAACTCGCGGCGACGCACAGCACCGCCGAGTCCTACGCGTACCTCGACGAGGACACCAAGCGCAACGTGCGTCGCGCCGTCCTCAAGGCCCTGGCCATCCCGGGCTGGCAGGTGCCGTTCGCGTCCCGGGAGATGCCCGTCGCCCGGGGGTGGGGCAGCGGCGGACTGCAGGTCACGCTGTCGGTGGTGGGACCCGACGACGTCGTGAAGGTCATCGACCAGGGCGACGACATGTCGGTCAACGCGGCCGGGATGCGGGACTTGATCAGCAGGTCGGCCCGGTGCGAGGCCACCACCGTCACCGCCGAGGCCACCATCGTCCAGAGCCGGCACCGCATTCCGGAGGTGGAACTGCGCGCCGATCAGCTGCTGGTGCTGCAGGTGCCCCACCCGGACCCGCTGCACCGCGTCGTGCCCGACGAGGCCGCCGCGCTGCAACGGCACGCCGGCGGCGACTACACCCCGGCGTGGCTGGATCTCTATGACGCGCAGACCCGCCTGGGTGGTCCGCGCACCGGCGCCGACCATCCGGTCCTGGTCGCGGACAAGCATCTGATGAGCCCCAGCCCCATCCCGCGCTACGACGTGCTGCGACTGGACCGCCGCCCGTATCCGATCCTGCTGGGCGCCGGCCGCCGCGCCCGCCTGACCGCCCTGCCGCCGCACACCACGGTGGCGCCGCTGGCCTTCGATGATCGGCCGCTGCAATCCGAGTACTGCGGCGGCCCGTGCGCGCGCTGCGGCAGCACGACGTCGTACCGGGTCTCGCAGGACTCCGGGACCGACTGGATCTGCACCGACGCGGACGCCTGTCGCCTGCGGGCCGAGGAGGAAACACCATGACGTCGGAGGCGACCATCGCTGCACCCGAGGCCCGACTGCGGCCACCCGAGCCGGTGTTGTCGGTGCGCGGAATCTCGCACCGCTTCGGGCCCAAGTGTGCGCGATGCTTCGAGCTCACCGGGGAGGAGGCGGGCACCAATCGCTGTCCTTCCTGCGGTTCGGTCGTTGCCCTGCACGATGTTTCGTTCGACGTCGGGCCCAACGAGGTGCTGGGCATCGTCGGCGAGTCGGGATCCGGCAAGACCACGCTGCTGCGCAGCCTGCACCTGGATCTGCGTCCGGACGAGGGCACGGTGTGGTGTGGCCGCGCGCCGATGCACGCCTCGTCGGTGGTGATGGTGCACCAGAACGCGCTGGCGGCCGGTCTGTACCCGCGGCTGGCCGCCGAATCCAATGTGGCGCAACGACTGCTGGCGGCCGGCACCCGCAGCTTCGAGCAGTTGCAGTCCACCTCCGCGGCCATGCTGGTCGAACTCGGCCTGCGCCGCGAACGCCACGCTGACCCGCTGATGACCTTCTCCGGCGGCATGCAGCAGCGGGTCCAGCTGGCGCGAGCGCTCGTCGATCCGCCGCCGGTCCTGCTGCTGGACGAACCCACCACCGGTCTGGACCCGTCCATTCAGGCCGGCCTGCTCGACGCCGTGCAGCAGGTGGCGGCCACGCTCGGGTCGGCGACCGTCGTCGTCTCCCACGACCTGGCCGCGGTGCGCATCCTGGCCTCGCACACCGTCGTCCTGCACCACGGCCGCATCGTCGAACACGGTGTGACAGAACAGATCCTGCATGATCCGCAGCACCCCTACACCCAGCTGCTGGTCTCCTCGAGGTTGACGTGCTGACCGCGGTGGACGTCACCAAGCGGTTCGACGACGCCGCGCCCGGGCCGCTGGAATCGGTGGACCTGAAGGCGCCGGCGGGGGAGGTGACCCTGGTGCTCGGGGCGCCCGGATCAGGAAAAACGAGCCTGGTGCGCTGCCTGACCGGTGGTTACCGACTGTGCGCCGGCGACGTCACGGTGGCGCCCCCAGGTGTCGTCGAGGTCAGCCTGGCCGATGCGGACCCCCGGTCGGTGGCCTGGCTGCGGACCCACCACCTGGCCTGTTTCGACGGGGAACTGATCGCCGCGCCCACCCTGCCCACAGCGCAGGCCGTGGCCCGCCTCGCGCGCACGGACCCACCGGCGGCGCAGGGCGCGCTGCAGCGACTGGGCGCCGCACCGCTCGGCGCACTACCGGTCGGGCGCCTGCGCGCGTCCCAGCGGCGCACCGCGGCGCTGGCCGCGGCGCTGCTCGCCGAGCGCGACATCGTCGTGCTCGACGACCCCGAACGCTCGGCACCGGCTGCGGCACTGGCCCATTGGTTGACCGAGTCCGCCGCGCGCGGAGCCGCGGTGATCATCACCGCCGGCGTCGAGAGTGCACTACGCCCGATCGCATCCGCGGTGGGCCAACTACAGGAGGGACGCATCGCATGGGTCTGACAGTGCTCGAGGGATTGACCGTGGTGCCCGGCGGCGGACGGCCGGTGATCCCGGACGCGACGATCACCCTCGACGCGGGTGGCCGGGTGCTGGACATCGCCGCGAACTCGGCGCCGGCTCGGGCGGTGCTGCTGCCCGCCGCCGTCGACCTGCACCTGGACAACCTGGTGCAGCGCCGTCAGCCGAGGGCCACGGTGTTGCTCGACAACGAGACGGTGCTGCCGGTGCTCGACGCCGAATGCGCCGCGGCGGGCATCGGCACCGTGTGCATCGCCGCGCGGTGCGAGCACTCGCCCCGCAAGGGCATCGACATCGCCGACGCGCCGGCGCTGGCCGCGAGCATCGAGCGCCTGGGCCCCGAACTCGGTTGCGATTGGCGGATTCACGCCCGCGTCGAACTGACCGACGAACGCAGCGTCGACACTCTGGCCGCGGTGCTGGCGGCCACCTCGCGCGTCGCGCTGATCTCGATGATCGAAACCTCCGCGGAGCGCAGTCGGTTCGGCTCGCCCGAGCAGACCCGCGCCTTCTACGCCCAGGACTGGGGTGTCAGCGAGGCCGAGGTCGACGAGGTCTTCAACGTCGACGCCGCCCGGTTGGCCGCGGTGGCCGACCGCCGCGCCGAGGTCGCGAAGCTGGCGTTGGCGCACGACGTGGTGCTGGCCAGCCACGACGACCGGACCCCCGAGCACGTGCAGGAGGCGTTCGACTTCGGGGCCCGGGTCGCGGAGTTCCCGCTGACGATGGCCGCCGCCCGGCACGCGCAGAGCCTGGGGATGCACGTGGTGCTGGGCGCGCCGAACGCCGTGCGGGGACGGTCCACCTCGGAGGGCAACGTGCTGGCGGCCGAGGCCGCCGAGGCGGGTCTGTGCGACGTGCTGTGCTCGGACTATCTGCCCTCGGCGCTGCAGGCCGCCCCGTACGCGCTGGTGCGCGACACCTCGCTGAGCCTGTCGGCCGCCGTCGACATGATCTCGACCAACCCCGCGGCCGTGCTGGGCCTGCCCGATCCCGTCATCGAGGTCGGCAAGCCCCTGTCGGGCTCGCTGCGGCGCCTGCAGCCCGGCCCGAACGGGGACACCGCGCAGGTCGGCATGGCGCTGTGGCGTGACGGACGGATGGTGTTCGGACGGGAATCCGAGGCGTTCCGCTTGGTCGCCGCCAAGGTCTGATTGCCCCGCGCGGTGCAAGCGTGGCCGCCGCGATCCGCGCTTGTGCCAGAATGTGCAGGCTGTCGGGGACGTCGGCACATTGGGCAGGGGAGCTGCGGGTGGATCGAAGGCTAAGGGCGGTGACCAGGCCGGTCGAGCGGCTGCTGGCCACGGCGCAGAACGGGCTGGAGGTGTTGCGACTCGGCGGTCTCGAAACCGGCACCGTGCCCTCGCCGTACCAGATCGTCGAGACCGTGCCGATGTACAAGCTGCGTCGGTACTTCCCGCCGGACAGCCGACCCGGCAAGGCGCCCGCCGGCGAACCGGTACTGATGGTGCACCCGATGATGATGTCGGCCGACATGTGGGACGTCACCCGCGAGGACGGTGCCGTCGGGATCCTGCACAGCGCCGGGCTGGATCCGTGGGTCATCGACTTCGGCGAACCCGACAAGGTCGAAGGCGGCATGCGCCGCACCCTGGCCGACCACCTGGTGGGCCTCAACGACGCCATCGACACCGTGAAGAAGGTCACCGGCCGCGACGTGCACATCGCCGGCTACTCGCAGGGCGGGATGTTCTGCTATCAGACGGTGGCCTACCGGCGGTCCAAGGACGTTGCGAGCATCATCGCCTTCGGGTCCCCGGTGGACACCCTGGCGGCGCTGCCGATGGGCATTCCGCCCAACCTGGGCGCGGTGGCCGCGGACTTCATGGCCGACCACGTGTTCAACCGGCTCGACATCCAAGGGTGGATGGCGCGCACCGGTTTCCAGATGATGGATCCGCTCAAGACCGCCAAGGCCCGCGTCGATTTCCTGCGCCAACTGCACGACCGCCAGGCCCTGTTGCCGCGCGAGCAGCAGCGCCGCTTCCTGGACTCCGAGGGCTGGATCGCCTGGTCCGGGCCGGCGATCTCGGAGCTACTCAAGCAATTCATCGCGCACAACCGCATGATGACCGGCGGCTTCGCGATCAACGGTCAGCTGGTCACCCTCACCGACATCACTTGCCCCGTGCTGGCTTTCGTCGGTGAGGTCGACGACATCGGCCAGCCGGCCTCGGTGCGCGGCATCCGCAAGGCCGCGCCGCACGCCGACGTCTACGAAACGATGATCCGGACCGGGCATTTCGGTCTGGTGGTGGGGTCCAAGGCCTCCGAGATCACCTGGCCCACGGTGGCCGACTGGGTGCTGTGGCTGTCCGGGCAGAACCCGATGCCGACGACCGTCGAACCGATGAACGACCAGCCCGAGGAGGAAGGCGAAAGCGGCGTGCCGCTGGCCTCCCGGGTGGCGCACGGCGTGGGCGGTGCCTCCGAGGTGGCGTTGACGCTGGCCCGCGGGGCCGCGGATGCGGTGGGGGCGGCCGGAAAGTCGATCCGCACCCTGGCCGTGGAAACGGCGCGTACCCTGCCGCGGTTGGCTCGGCTCGGCCAGATCAACGACCACACCCGGATCTCGTTGGGCCGCATCATCTCCGAGCAGGCCCGCGGCGCGCCCGACGGCGAGTTCCTGTTGTTCGACGGCCGGGTGCACACCTACGAGGCCGTCGACCGCCGCATCAACAACGTGGTCCGCGGCCTGATCGACGTCGGTATCCGGCAGGGCGATCACGTCGGGGTGTTGATGGAGACCAGGCCGAGCGCGCTGGTCGCCATTGCTGCGCTGTCCCGGGTCGGGGCCGTCGCCGTCCTGATGCCGCCCGACGGCGACCTGGCCGAGGCCGCCCGCCTCGGCGGCGTCTCCGAAATCCTCACCGACCCCACCAATCTGGAGGCGGCCGGCCAGCTCGGGTTGCAGGTGCTGGTGCTCGGCGGCGGCGATTCGCGCAGCCTGAAGCTGCCCGACGGGACCGACGTCGTCGACATGGAGCAGATCGATCCCGAGGTCGTCGAGCTGCCCGGGTGGTACCGCCCCAACCCCGGCTATGCCCGCGACCGTGCGTTCGTCGCGTTCAACACGGTGGCCGGCGAACTCGTCGCCAAGGAGATCACCAACTTCCGCTGGGCGTTGTCGGCGTTCGGCACCGCCTCGACCGCCTCGATCGGTCGCAGCGACACGGTGTACTGCCTGACCCCGCTGCACCACCAGTCCGGCCTGTTGGTCGCTCTCGGCGGAGCGGTGGTCGGCGGCGCCCGCATCGCGCTGTCGCGCGGGTTGCGCCCCGACACCTTCGTCCAGGAGGTGCGGCAGTACGGCGTCACGGTGGTGTCCTACACCTGGGCGATGTTGGCCGACGTCATCGACGATCCGAGCTTCGCCCTGCACGGCAACCATCCGGTCCGGGTCTTCATCGGCTCCGGCATGCCGACCGGCCTGTGGCAGCGGGTCACCGAGGCGTTCGCCCCGGCCAACGTCGTGGAGTTCTACGCCACCACCGACGGTCAGGCGGTGCTGGCCAACGTGTCCGGGGCCAAGGTCGGCAGCAAGGGCCGGCCGCTGCCCGGCGGCGGCCAGATCGAACTGGGTGCCTACAGCGCCGAGGAGGACCTGATCCTCGAGGACGAACGCGGCTTCGTGCAGGTCGCCGGCGCCGACGAGGTCGGCGTCCTGCTGGCCCGGCCACGGGGCCCGGTCGATCCGTCGGCCTCGGTCAAGCGCGGCGTTTTCGCGCCGGCCGACACCTGGGTGTCCACCGAGTCGTTGTTCCGTCGCGACGTCGACGGCGATTTCTGGCTGGTCGGCACCCGCAGCACCGTCATGCACACCGCGCGCGGGGTGGTTTTCGGCGAGCCAATCACCGATGCGGTGAGCCTGATCGGCGCGGTGGACCTGGCCGTCACCTATGGCGTGACGGTCGACGACCACGACGTGGCGATCACGGCGCTGACGCTGCGGGCGGGCGCGGCGGTGACCGCGGCCGACCTCACCGAGGCGCTGGCGGATCTCCCGGTGGGTCTGCCACCCGATCTCGTGCACGTCGTTCCCGCGCTTCCGCTGTCGGCGTCCTACCGTCCGGTCGTCAACGGCCTGCGCGCGGCCGGGATCCCGAAGGCCGGCCGGCAGACGTGGTACCTCGATGCGGCCGGCGGCCAGTACAAGCGGCTGACCCCGGCCGTGCGGGCGCAATTCGCCGGCGGGCAGTAACGAGAACATGCTCGGCGACGACAGCGCTGTTAGGCTCCCGATGACATTCTTTCGGAGGAATCGCATGACTGGACACAAGACATCTCGCTGGCGTCGCGCCGCGGTCATCGGGGTGACCAGCGTGGGATTGGCGATCGGTTCCCTGGGCGCGGGAGCGGGCACCGCCAATGCCGATGTTCTCGACGAATTGGCCCAGGAGTACAGCACCGGTTCCGGCGCGGGCCTGGTGGCCAACCTGCTGCGCGCCTCGCTGGAACTGCGGGCAAAGGGCTACAACCCGAAGCCGGCCGATCTCGCGGCGATCAAGGCCGCGATGGATCGCGGCCCCAACCAGGCCCCGCTGGTGGAGGCGCTCAACGGCGCGCTGTCCAATCAGCGCAAGGCCCTGAGTCACGCCGCCCCGTCGCGCGGGCAGTCGCCGATCCAGGTCGGAATCCTGCCCAACGACAACTGGAGCAACCCCAACCCGATGGACCGGACCGGCGGTAACAACGGCAACCCGGTCTTCGAGATGCCGGGTCGATAACTCTTGCCGGAGCTCGACGAGAAGCTGCTGCAGATCCTGGTGTGTCCAGTCGATCGCGGCCCGTTGGTACACACCGACGATGTGCTCTACAACCCGCGACTGCGGCGCGCCTACCGCATCGACGACGGCATCCCGGTGCTGCTCGCCGACGAGGCCCGGCAGGTGGAGGACGACGACGAGCACGCCAGGCTGGCGGGGCCGGCCTAGTTGGCGGCGTCCTCGGTGAAGCACAATCGCAACGGTGAGTGTCGAGGACCTGATCACTGATCCGCAGGCCGCGGCCCGCCGATTGCTCGGAGCGACTCTTTTCGCCCGGGACGCGGCCGCTGTGATCGTCGAGGTCGAGGCCTACGGCGGCGTTCCCGACGGGCCGTGGCCGGACCCTGCCGCGCATTCTTTTCGCGGGCCCAACGTCCGCAACGAAGTGATGTTCGGGCCGGCGGGCCGGCTCTACACCTATCGCAGCCACGGCATTCACGTGTGTGCGAACGTCGTGTGCGGTCCCGATGACACCGCCGCCGCGGTCCTGCTGCGGGCCGCGGTGATCACCGACGGGACCGCCGCGGCGCGGCGCCGACGCGGGGACGTCGCCGATCGGGCGCTGGGCCGCGGCCCGGGGAATCTGTGTTCGGCGCTGGGAATCGCGATGTCCGACAACGGGGTCGACGTGTTCGACGCGGCCAGCCCGGTCCGGCTGAAACTCGGCCCGCACCGGGAGTCGGTCAGCGGCCCGCGGGTCGGCGTCAGCAAGGCCGCGGACCGGCCGTGGCGCTTCTGGCTGGCCGATCACCCGGAGGTTTCGGCGTATCGGCGCAGCCCGCGGGCCCCGGCGACCGGCCTCAGCGACTGACGCCGCGACCGGTGCGGGAAGATCGACCCATGGCTTCGATACTCGATGAGTTGGACTGGCGCGGACTGATCGCGCAGTCGACCGACCGTGACGCTCTTGCCCAACAGTTGGCGAACGGTCCGGTCACCGTCTATTCGGGCTTCGATCCCACCGGCCCCAGCTTGCACGCCGGACACCTGGTCCCGTTGCTGACGTTGCGGCGCTTCCAGCAGGGCGGACACCGGCCCATCGTGTTGGCCGGCGGTGCCACCGGCATGATCGGCGATCCGCGCGACGCCGGCGAGCGCACCCTCAACGACGCCGACACCGTCGCCGACTGGGCCGGCCGTATCCGCGGCCAGCTCGAGCGGTTCGTGGAGTTCGACGATTCGCCGACCGGGGCCATCGTGGAGAACAACCTGTCGTGGACCGCCGAGTTGTCGGCCGTCGAATTCCTGCGCGACCTCGGCAAGCACTTTTCGGTGAACGTGATGTTGGACCGCGACACCGTGCGCCGCCGGCTCGACGGCGACGGGATCTCCTACACGGAGTTCAGCTACATGCTGCTGCAGGCCAACGACTACGTGGAACTGCACCGGCGCTACGACTGCGGACTTCAGGTCGGCGGGTCTGACCAGTGGGGCAACATCATCGCCGGGGTCCGGTTGGTCCGCCAAAAGCTCGGTGCGACGGTGCATGCGTTGACGACGCCGCTGGTCACCGACTCGGAGGGCAAGAAGTTCGGCAAGTCCACCGGCGGCGGCAACCTGTGGTTGGACCCGGAGATGACCAGCCCCTATGCCTGGTACCAGTACTTCGTCAACACCGCCGACGCCGACGTGTTGCCCTACCTGCGGTGGTTCACCTTCTTGTCCGCTGAGGAGATCGCCGACCTCGAGCAGGCCACGGCCGAGCGCCCGCACGAGCGGGCCGCCCAGCGCCGGCTGGCCCAGGAGTTGACGACGCTGGTGCACGGGGAGGCGGCGACCGCGTCGGTGGAACTGGCGAGCCAGGCGTTGTTCGGCAGGGGAGAGCTGACCGACCTCGACGAGCCGACGTTGGCCGCGGCGCTCACCGAGGCGTCGGTGGCGGACCTCACACCGGACGGCCCGAATGGGATAGCCGACCTTTTGGTGGCCACCGGACTGTCGGCGAGCAAGGGCGCGGCCCGGCGCACGATCGGCGAGGGCGGGGTGTCGGTGAACAACATTCGGGTCGAGACCGACGACTGGGTGCCGCAATCCTCGGACTTTCTGTTCGGTCGGTGGCTCGTGCTGCGCCGCGGTAAGCGGCACGTGGCCGGCGTCCGGCGGGTGGCGGATTGATCTTGAAGGTCCGAAAACCGCCTCCTACCAGGCGATTTGACTCCGAGTTTGCAAGCACGTAACTTATCTCTCGTCGCCGCGACACGGTCCAACCGGAGAGCGCGACGGCTTCCCCGGGAATAACCTTGGATAACAGGGTGTTCCCACTAGTCCGCACTTGAAGTCGCGGCCTTTTGGCCGCGGGTTTGTTGCGCGGTCTGAGGGGTAGTCACAATCTGGTCTGTTGTTTGAGAACTCAATAGTGTGTTTGGTGGTTTTTGTTTGTTGTTTTTTTGCCACGTTCTTTTTCCCGTTTAGGGCGTGGTTTTTTTGGATGCCAGTTTTTGGTGTCTTTTGTTTGTGATC
>JAEWRC010000124.1 GCA_023460175.1 Actinomycetes bacterium | reverse complement strand
AGGTCAAGATCCGGGGTTACCGCATCGAGTTGGGTGAGGTGCAAACGGCGTTGGCCCGGCTGGACGGGGTCGATCAGGCGGTGGTGATCGCCCGCGAGGACCGCCCGGGTGACAAGCGGTTGGTCGGCTATGTCACCGGGACGGTGGATCCGGCCGCGGCCCGCACCGCGCTGGCTGAACGCCTCCCGGCCTACATGGTGCCCGCCGCCGTGGTGGCCTTGGACACGTTCCCCCTCACGGTCAACGGCAAGCTCGACCGGCGGGCCCTGCCAAAACCGGAGTACGGCAAGACATCCGGGGACTACCGCGCTCCGACCACACCCATCGAGGAGTTGCTGGCCGGGATCTACGCGCAGGTGCTCGGTGTCGAGCGGGTGGGGATCGACGACTCGTTCTTCGACCTCGGGGGCGACAGCATCCTGTCGATGCAGGTGGTGGCCCGGGCCCGGGCCGCCGGTGTGCAGTGCCGGCCGCGGGATCTGTTCGTCGAGCAGACCGTGGCCAGGCTGGCCCAGGTCGCGGTCGTGGCCGACGGCGCCGACGGTGAGGTCGATGAGGGGACCGGGGCGGTGGTGGCCACCCCGATCATCCGGTGGCTCAACGGTGTTGACGGCCCGGTCGATCAGTTCAACCAGACCTTGGTGTTGCAGGCACCCGAGGGTGTCACCGAGTCCGATGTGCACGTTGTGGTGCAGGCGCTGCTGGATCGGCACGCCACCCTCCGGTTGGGCGTCGATGATTCCGCCGGCGAGTGGGAGTTGTCGATCCCTGATTCGGGCACGGTGTCCGCCGCGGACTGCGTGGTGACCGTCGAGGCGCTCTCGGATGAGGCGGTGGCCGCGGCGCGGTCGCGGCTGGATCCGGGCGCCGGTGCGATGGTCAGCGCGTTGTGGGTGCCCGAGACCCGTCAGTTGGCGTTGATGATCCATCACCTGGCCGTCGACGGGGTGTCGTGGCGGATCCTGTTGGAAGACCTGAATATTGCCTGGGCCCAGCACCACGGAGGTCAGCCGGTGTCGCTGCCGGCCGGGGGGACGTCGTTCGCGCGGTGGAGCGCGCTGTTGGCGGACTACGCCACCGATCCCGCCGTCGTCGCGACCGCCGACGTCTGGCGCGAGGTCGCGGCCGCCCCGGCGGCGCTGCCGTCCCCGGAGCCGGGCGTGGACACCTACGCCACCGCCGGGCAGTTGACCGTGTCGCTGGACGCCGCGACCACCCGCCAGTTGCTCGGGGAGGCACCGGCGGCGTTCCACGCCGGGGTCCAGGACATCCTGCTCATCGCGTTCGGCCTGGCCTGGTCCGAACTTCTCGGCGCCGCAACTCCGATCGGCATCGACGTCGAGGGCCACGGCCGTTCCGAGGAACTGCTGGGCGGCAACGTCGATTTGTCCCGCACCGTCGGCTGGTTCACCACCAAGTACCCGGTCGTGGTGACGACGGGGCGGCCCGGCTGGGAGCAGGTTCGTGCTGGAGACGCCAGCCTGGGCAGCGTGATCAAGGAGATCAAGGAGCAGCTGCGCGCACTGCCCGACGGCCTGACCTACGGACTGCTGCGCTACCTGAATCCGGATGTCGAACTGGACGAGTCGGAGCCGGACATCGGTTTCAACTACCTCGGCCGGCTGGGCGCCGGAGCCACCGACCTGTCCGAGGAACTCTGGCGCATCGACCAGGACGCGTTCGCCGACACCGGCGCCGCCTCGGCGGTGCCTATGCCGCTGATGCACACCGTGGACCTCAACGCCGGCACCCTCGACACCGACGCCGGTCCGGTCCTGCAGGCGGCCTGGACGTGGGCTCAGTCCGCGATCGAAGAAGATCAGATCGTCACGCTGAGCCGGCTGTGGTTCGAGGCGCTGGCCGGCATCTGCGCCCACGTGCGCGGCGGCGGCGGCGGATTCACGCCGTCGGACCTGGCGCCGGCTCGACTGACCCAGAACCAGATCGAGGTTCTCCAAGAGCAGTACGTTCTCGCCGATGTGCTGCCGTTGACGCCGCTGCAGCACGGGTTGCTCTTCCACTCGATCCTGCCGCAGGCCACCGGACTCGACCTGTACGTGGTGCAACCCGACATCACCATCACCGGCATTGTCGATCAGCACCGGTTGCGCGACGCCCTGCACACCGTCGTCAACCGGCACCCGAACCTCGCGGCGCGGTTCTGCGTGGAGTTCGGCGAACCCGTCCAGGTCATCCCGACCGAGCCGGTGATGGCGTGGCGCTATCTCGACCTTCGTGGCGACGACCGGAATCCCGACGACGAGGTGCAGCAGTTGTGCGCCGCCGAGCGCGCCGCGGTGTGCGATCTCGGGGAACGCCCCACGTTCCGGGCCGCGTTGATCCGCACCGCGGGCAATCAACACCGGTTCGTGCTGACGTTCCACCACATCGTGATCGACGGGTGGTCGCTGCCGATCCTGCTCCAGGAGATCTTCGCCGGCTACTTCGGGCAGCGGCTCCCCGCGGTGACGCCGTACCGCAACTTCGTGTCCTGGCTGGCCGAGCAGGATCAAGATGCCGCCAGACAAGCGTGGCAAGCCGCACTCGAAGGCTTCGAGACCCCCACGCTGGTGGCCCCGGCAGCCCAGGCCGGAGCGCGCGGAGTCGAGTCCTATCGGATGTCCGCCGAGACCACGCGCGCCATCGCCGAACTGGCCCGGTCGCAGCGCACCACCGCGAACACCGTGCTGCAGGCCGCGTGGGCGCAACTGCTGATGACGATGACCGGCCAGCGCGACGTGGCCTTCGGTGCCGCGGTGTCCGGCCGACCCGCGGAACTCGCCGGCGCCGATTCGATCGTCGGGCTGCTGATCAACACCGTGCCCGTGCGGGCGCATGCCACCCCGGACACCACGGTGGCCGAGCTGCTCAGTCAGCTGCAGCTTGCCCACAACGACACCCTTGAGCATGAACACTTGGCGCTCAACGAAATGCACCGCATCACCGGGCACGAGCGCCTGTTCGACACGGTCTTCGCCTACGACAGCTACCCGGTGGACGCCAGCGCGTTCACCGGGGTGCGAGAACTGGCGATCACCGACTTCACCAACCGCGAATACAACCACTACCCGCTGTCGGTGATGGCGCTACCGGGACACGAACTGGGCCTGCGCGTCGAGTTCGACACCGAGGCGTTCGACGCGGCCACCATCGATGTGCTCTTCGAGCGGTTCCAGCGCGTGCTGGCCGCGATGACGGAGGACCCCACCCGCCGACTGTCCACCTTGGACGTCCTCGACGACGCGGAAAGCACCCGACTTCGCCAATGGAGTAACCGCGCGGTCCTGCGGGAGCCCGTGACCGCGCCGGTCTCGATCCCGGAAGTCTTTGCCGCGCAGGTGGAGCGCGCCCCCGCGGCAGTGGCGGTGACGTTCGAGGACAGCGAGCTGACCTACGGCGAACTCGAGGACACCGCCACCGAGTTGGCCAACCTATTGGCCGTGTACGGCGCCGGGCCCGGAGAGTCGGTGGCGCTGCTGATGCCGCGCTCCGCCGATGCCATCGTCGCGATCCTCGCAGTGCTCAAGACGGGTGCGGCCTATCTGCCGATCGATCCGTCGGTGCCGGATTCGCGCCTGGAGTTCGTGCTGGCCGACGCTGCCCCGGTCGCGGCGCTCACCACCACCGAACTTCGCTCCCGCCTGGAAAATTCGGACGTGCCGATCGTCGAGATCGACGACCCGCCGCCGGCCGAGATGTATCCGCACACCACCCTGGTGCTGCCGTCCCCCGATGACATCGCCTACCTCATCTACACCTCGGGCAGCACCGGTGCGCCGAAGGGTGTGGCGGTGACGCATCGGAATGTGACGCAGTTGATGGTGTCGTTGGATGCGGGGTTGCCGTATCCGGGGGTGTGGCCGCTGTGTCATTCGTTGGCGTTCGACGTGTCGGTGTGGGAGATCTGGGGCGGGTTGCTGCGCGGTGGGCGCGTGGTGGTGGTGCCCGAGGCGGTGACGGTGTCCCCGCAGGATTTCCATGAGGTGTTGGTTTCTCAAAAGGTCAGTGTGTTGACGCAGACGCCGTCGGCGGTGGCGATGTTGCCGTCCGACGGGTTGGAGTCGGTGGCGTTGGCGGTGGTGGGGGAGGCCTGTCCGTCGTCGGTGGTGGATCGGTGGGCGCCGGGGCGGTTGATGATCAACGCGTACGGTCCGACCGAGACGACGATGTGTGTGGCGATCAGTGCGCCGCTGTCGGCGGGGGATTCGATGGTGCCGATCGGTGCCCCGGTGCCCGGCGCGGCGTTGTTCGTGTTGGATTCGTGGATGTCGCCGGTGCCCGCCGGTGTGGTAGGGGAGCTGTACGTCGCTGGTGAGGGTGTGGCGGTCGGGTATGTGGGTCGTTCCGATCTGACGGCGGCACGGTTCCTGGCGTGCCCATTCGGTGCGCCGGGGACCCGGATGTACCGCACCGGCGATCTCGTCCGGTGGGGCGACGACGGCCAGTTGCAGTACCTGGGCCGCGCCGACGAACAGGTCAAGATCCGCGGCTACCGCATCGAACTCGGCGAGATCCACGCGGCGTTGACCGCGGTCGACGGTGTTGATGCGGCCGCGGTGATCGCGCGGGAGGACCGTCCCGGGGACAAGCGTCTGGTGGCCTATGTCACCGGTGAGGCCGATCCGGCGGCGGTGCGGTCGGTGTTGGCGGATCGGTTGCCGCCGTACATGGTTCCGGTGGCGGTGGTGGTGCTCGAATCGTTGCCGTTGACGGCGAACAACAAGTTGGACGTGCGGGCCTTGCCGGCGCCGGAGTATGCCGGTGACCAGCGGGAGTACCGGGCCCCGCAGTCCGCCGTCGAGGAGGTCCTGGCCGGCATTTACGCCCAGGTCCTGGGCGTCGAACGCGTCGGGATCGACGACTCCTTCTTCGACCTCGGCGGCGACTCCGTGTCCGCCATGCGGGTGATCGCCGCGATCAACTCCGGCCTCGACGTGAATCTCGGGGTCCACGCCCTGTTCGAGGCGCCGACGGTCAGCGGCTTGAGTCAGCAACTCGACCGCGTCGAACATGCGGTGCCCGCCGAATCGGAGGTGCACGGGCCGAGCTTCGCCGGCGTCCACGGCGTCGGCGCCACCGAGGTCCAGGCGAGCGATCTCAAACTCGACAAATTCATCGATGACACCACGCTGTGGACCGCGCCGACGCTGCCGGCGCCGACGGGCCATGTCCAGACGGTATTGCTCACTGGGGCAACGGGCTTTCTGGGCCGCTACCTGCTTTTGGAATGGCTGCGGAAGCTGCGCCGCTCGGACGACAAGGTCATCTGCCTGGTGCGCGGCAAGTCCGATGCGGACGCGCGCCGACGGCTCGAGGAGAAGTTCGACACCGACCCGTTGTTGCGCCGCCATTTCCGGGAACTGGCGGCCGAGCGCTTGCAGGTAATCGCCGGCGACAAGGGCCGGCCCGACCTCGGTTTGGACGAACAGACCTGGCAGCAGCTGGCCGACAGCGTCGATCTGATCGTCGATTCAGCAGCCACGGTCAATGGTGTGCTGCCGTACAGCGAGCTGTTCGGTCCCAACGTGGTCGGCACCGCCGAACTGATCCGCCTTGCCCTGACCGCCAAGCTCAAGGCCTACTCGTACGTGTCGACCGCCGACGTGAGCCAGCAGATCGAGCCGGCGCTGTTCACCGAGGACGCCGATATTCGGACCATCAGCCCGATGCGTGCCGTAAACACCGGCTACGCCAACGGTTACGGCAACAGCAAGTGGGCCGCCGAGGTCTTGCTCCGCGAGGCCCACGATCTCTGCGGGCTTCCGGTACGGGTGTTCCGCTCCGGGATGATCATGGTCGACTCGACCTACGCGGGACAGCTCAACGTCGCCGACAACGTCACCCGGATGGTGCTCAGCATCGTCGCCACCGGCGTGGCCCCAGAGTCCTTCTTCCAGTTCGACGAGGACGGCCAGCGGCGACGGTCCCACTTCGACGGGCTGCCGGTCGGATTCGTGGCCGAGGCCATCGCCACTTTGGGTGGTTGGCTGAGCGACGGCTACGAGACCTACCACGTGATGAACTCGCACGACGACGGCATCGGCATCGACGAGTACGTGGATTGGCTGATCGAGGCCGGCTACCCCATCGAACGAATCCGTGACTTCGGCGAGTGGGTGCGGCAGTTCGAAGCGCGACTGCAGGCGCTGCCCGAACCGCAACGCCAGAATTCGGTGCTGCAGCTGCTGCTGCTTGTCCTGTCCCGCAACGCCGGTAGTCTGCAGGCACCGGAGCCGACCAGCGGGTCCTACGGCCCCACCGACAGGTTCCGGGCCGCAGTCCAGGCCGCAAGAATCGGCCCGGACAACGACATTCCACATATTTCCTCGCGGACCATCGTCCAATACGCCACCGACCTGGAACTGCTCGGTCTGCTCGGCGGTGCGGAAACTTAATTGCGAGTCACGACGATATTCACGACGATGGGGCCGATGTTTGGAGTCGGCTCCCCAAGGGAAGGACCAGCAGATGATTAACAGGCCATTGACCAAGCTGGCAATTGCGGGCAGCGCCGTGGCGTTGTCCTTGACCGCTGGGGCGGGGGTTGCAGCCGCCGACCCGGACTTCGGGCCCATGATCAACACCACGTGTACCTACGATCAGGCCCTGACCGCGCTGCGGACCGAAAATCCGGTGGCGGCCCAATACTTGGAGCAATCCCCGCCGAACATGCAGTTCCTGCAGACCTTCACGAGTTCATCGCCCGCCGAGCGGGAGCGGTTGATCCAACAGGTGAAGGGCAACCCCGGAGCTGAACAGGCTTTCCCGGTGATCCAGCAGATGTTCGCCAGCTGCAACAAGTACTGAGTTCAGTTGGCCGTACGCTGCGCGACGGCTGCGGATTCGAAGAGGTCGGCGGCTCGACCCACGGCCTCGGGTGATCGAGTGACCCGGCCGGCGAATTCCCGTGCCCGAACGGCATATTCGGACGCGCGGATTCGTCGCAGGTCGGTCACCAGGGTTTTCGCGGTGGTGGC
The DNA here is from genome assembly GCA_023460175.1 of Actinomycetes bacterium. GTDB lineage: Bacteria > Actinomycetota > Actinomycetes > Mycobacteriales > Mycobacteriaceae > Mycobacterium. The sequence goes on along the minus strand of JAEWRC010000124.1, from coordinate 3,464 downwards.
CGAGAAGCGGCGAGCGGTGCCCACCTCGAGTCGTTTGACCTGATTGCCCCAGTAGGGCTGGTCGGCCGTACTCCAGAGGATCAACGTGGGAACCCCCGCGCGCAGACTGGCCGCGGTGGTACCGGAACCGCCGTGGTGGACGACCGCCCGGCAGGCCGGGAACACCTCGGCGTAATTCGCCGTCCCGACCACCTTGACATGGTCGTACTCGGGAACGCCGGAGAAGTCGGTCCCACCGAAGCACACCAGCGCCCGTTCGCCCAGTTGCGAGCAGGCGGCGGCGATCATCGCGACGGTCTCCGCCGGCGACTCGACGGGAATGCTGCCCGTCGCAAAGCAGATCGGCGGCTCACCCGCGGCGATCCACGACGCGGTCGCCGCGTCGGTCGCGGTTCCCAGTTCCATCGTGAGCGCACCGACGAACGGGCGGCGCCGAGCCACGTCGGACCATTCGTCGGCCAGGCCCGGAACGCAGGACGCGTCGTAGGCCTGCACTTCCAACCAGCCGTGCTCGGCGATTCGTCGCGACGACCGCCGGGTGGCTTTGGGCAGACCCAGCCGGTGCCGCTGCGCGTCGTCCACGCTGCGCGTGGAGCGCCAGAACATCCACTCCGACATCACCCCGGCCGTGCGGACCAACGCCGGCGGCAGCGTGGGCACGAGCCTGCCGTTGGGGCGCATCGGGAAGTGATGCAGCGCGACCAGCGGGATGTTGTAGTACTCCGCGACATTGGCGGCAGCCTGTTCGAAGTTCAGGCCGGTGGACAGCAGGTCGGCCTCGGCCGCGTGGTCGAGCAGGACCGTCCCCGCATCCTGCCAGTGCTCGGCGATGGGCGCCCACAGGTCCCGCAGCGACCCGAGCGGATTGCGGATGAAGCCCGCCCAGAAGTCCTTGGCGAAATCCTCGTTCAGCATGATCTCGACGGGCGGCCCGTACGGAACCGTCGGGAGCCCGGTGGCCTGGGCGAATCCGACGAGGTCGGGCGGCAGCGCGATGCGCACCTCATGTCCCCGCCGCGCCAGTTCGGAGCCGACGGCCAAGGACGGTTCGACATCGCCGCGGCTTCCGTAACATGCCATCGCAAACTTCACTGAGCCTGACTACCTTTCACTCGCTACGTCCGCGTCCGTATCCTGTGGCGCCCGGGGGGCGCAGTCCGCCCAAGGTGTTTAACCGGACTGTAGTGCGCGGTTCGCCGAGTTGCCCCGTTTACCCACTCCCGCGGTACATCTCGCGGTTTTGGCGATGCTCGGCCGATTTTGTTTGATCGTTGCTATAACTGCACTTACGAGACCGTTATAAGACCCCGCCACTTTCGGCCGCTCAGCAATCACCGAGATGAGCTGGAGAAACTGCAACGGCCCTCACGTAATGGTTAATTAGAAAGCCACACAAGGTTTATTAGCCACATTTGCCCGTTTGCGGAAGTTCGTAAGAATGGCAAGCAGCAACGTTCTACCTCCAGTATGTTTGGCATGGGCCGGGGATGTCCGGTGACATCTTGGAGGGGCGTGAACACCAACTGGTTAGACCACGAGAGTGGCAGCGTAAGCGGACTGTTCGACCACCGACGGGGCCACGCCCCGCGACCGGACGCCGTGCACGATGCCGCCGGGTCTGCTCCTGGCAGTCGGCCCGACGCGCGGTTTGCTGCACTTCTCGGAGTCCGATGTCACAGGGGCCGCGCCGGAGCCAGCCGCACGGTTGGCTCCCGCCGCAGCGTCCTGAGCTGGCAAACCCGCCCGCCGATCCGCGCCCCAGCCGATCGGCCTTCCGCACGCGGTGGAAGCGGCGGATGAGAGCAGGCTCGCCGGACCACTGACGACGCCGGCGCCGCACGGCCATGTGCCACGGCGCACGGTGTGCGCTGCGCGCCTCCGTGCGGCAGCGCGGCGGCGACGGTGCGGCAGCCGATCTCGAAATGTCACAACGGTGTGGCTCTCGCCCATTGGGCGACAACAGCTTTTGGCCCGGTGACCTAAACCCCATCCAGGTCCGGGCGATGTTCATCAAGTTGCGACGGGTACACGAAGAAATGACGACAGACACAAGGGAGCAATCATGAGTGTGGATTCCACCCGGACATTGTTGTCGTTCGATGCGCTCGACGATGATGAACACGACCTGCTCGATGAGTGGGGTAACCGGGCGGTCCTGACCGAACCGATGTCGGATGCCGCGTCGATCACCGAGCTGTTCGACGCCCAGGTGCAGCGGGCGCCTGAGGCCGTGGCCCTGGTCTGCGGGGACCGCCAGTGGACGTACCGGGAGCTGGACGAGTCCGCCAACCGGTTGGCGCACCTGCTGGTGGAGCACGGCGCCCGCGCGGGTGCGACGGTCGCCATGTTGATCCCGCGTTCGGCCGAGGCGATCCTGTCGATCCTGGCGGTGCTCAAGACGGGGGCGGCCTACCTCCCGATCGACCCCGCCCACCCGGACTCCCGGATCGAATTCATGCTGGGTGACGCGACGCCCGTGGCGGCCCTGACCACGGTCGACCTGGCTCCCCGGCTGGCCGGTAACGACATCGCGGTCCTCGATATCGACGATCCACTGATTCAGCGGCAACCGAGCGCCGCGTTGCCGATGCCCGAACCCGACGACCTGGCGTACATGACGTACACCTCGGGGACGACGGGTGTACCCAAAGCCGTTGCCGTCACGCATCACAACGTGACCCAGCTGGTGGAGGGCTTCCACGCCGATCTCCCCGCCGCCCCGGGCCAGGTGTGGTCGCAGTGGCATTCGTTGGTGTTCGACGTGTCGGTGTGGGAGATCTGGGGTGCGCTGCTGCACGGCGGCCGACTGGTGGTGGTGCCCGAATCGGTGGCCGGTTCGCCGGATGACCTGCGCAATCTGCTGATCACCGAGAAGGTCAGCGTGCTGTGCTTGACGCCGTCGGCGGCCGGAATGCTGTCGACGGAGGGACTGGAGTCGGCGACGTTGGTGGTGGCCGGGGAGGCCTGTCCGACGGAGTTGGTGGACCGGTGGGCGACCGGTGGCCGGGTGATGATCAACGCCTACGGCCCCACCGAGACCGCGATCTACGCCGCCATGAGCGAACCGCTGCAGGCCGGCGCGAATGTCGCCCCGATCGGCGGACCCGTGCCGGGCGGGGCGTTGTTCGTCCTCGACAAGTGGCTCCGCCCCGCGGCGGAAGGCGTGGTCGGCGAACTGTACGTGGCCGGCCACGGCGTCGCGCCCGGCTACGCGCGCCGCGCCGGCCTGACCGCGTCACGGTTCGTGGCGTGCCCGTTCGGCGGGCCGGGGGCGCGGATGTATCGCACCGGGGATCTGGTGCGGTGGGGCGACGACGGTCAGTTGGAGTACCTGGGTCGCGCTGATGAGCAGGTCAAGATCCGGGGTTACCGCATCGAGTTGGGTGAGGTGCAAACGGCGTTGGCCCGGCTGGACGGGGTCGATCAGGCGGTGGTGATCGCCCGCGAGGACCGCCCGGGTGACA
>JAEWRC010000123.1 GCA_023460175.1 Actinomycetes bacterium | reverse complement strand
GCGTGGGACGCCGGCGCGACGGCGGGGCGGCCCCGTCGTCCAGGGGTGGGCGGACGTGGCGCGAGCGACTCGGCGCGGTCCGCTTGGTGGGCCGTCGGCCCCCCGGACGCGGGCGCGACGTGGTGTTGCGATCGATGGCGTGCTTGCGCGGGTCCTCGCCGTCCGGCGCGGTTCGCCGCGGCATTGCCAGGGTCGAGACCTTCGCCTTGATGGCGGTCAGGATGCCGGCCAGGGCGGCGGGTTGAGCGGCGGCGCGGGCGCTCGAGCTGCGAGTTGCCGCGGCCGGGGCGGGCCGGGCCGGGTCGCCGAAGTACCACCGCGCCATGCCGATCAGCAGCACGATCACCGAGGTGGTGAACATCAGCAGGAACCGCTCGATCAGCGGATAACCGCAGTTGATCAGGATGTCCTTGATGCCATTGATCTCGGAGAGGTGGAACAGGAAGTACGCCCCGGGGACGGACACGAACAGGATCAGCGGCGGCTGCACGACGGCGGTGAAGATCGCCTCCTGGCGCACCGCGAGCACCGCGGCCACGCAGCCCAGGAAGTAGAGCGCCGCGAAGACGGCGGACAGTTCCCGGTTGCCCGAGCCGGCGTCGAAGGCGAAGCCGAGGGCGGTGCCCAGCGTCGCGATGAGCACAGCCGCCCACCACGGCACACCTTGGATGTTCGGGTGCGCCGAGCGGTGTTCGGCGGGTACCGATGACCTCGCCCGCTGCGCTGGCACATGTAGACCGTACCGGCTGCGGCTGAACAAGCGCTGTCGGCGGGCGTCCTTTGCATGTCGCGCGATCACCACATGCGTGCCACCAGATTGCCGACCGGGCGCCGAAGTTGCGCTCAGGGCGACATTTCGGCCGTGTGGGCCGCCGTGGACGCAATCTCGGTCCGGCCAGGGTGAGATTGCGCACCCGGGCCGCGGCTGGTTCGCCCGCGTGCGCGCACGCTTTAGACTTGTGACCCCGTGAGCCTGAACCTGGGAATCGTCGGTCTGCCCAACGTCGGTAAGTCGACCCTCTTCAACGCCCTGACGCGCAACAACGTGCTGGCGGCCAACTACCCGTTCGCGACCATCGAACCCAACGAGGGCGTCGTGCCGCTGCCCGACCCCAGGCTGGACAAGCTCGCCGAGATCTTCGGCTCGGAGAAGATCCTGCCCGCCCCGGTGACGTTCGTCGACATCGCCGGCATCGTCAAGGGCGCCTCCGAGGGGGCCGGGCTGGGCAACAAGTTCCTGGCCAACATCCGCGAGTGCGACGCCATCTGTCAGGTGGTGCGGGTCTTCGCCGACGACGACGTGGTGCACGTCGACGGCCGGGTGGACCCCAAAGCCGACATCGAGATCATCGAGACCGAGCTGATCCTCGCCGACCTGCAGACCCTGGAGAAGGCGATCCCGCGGCTGGAGAAGGAAGCGCGCAACAACAAGGAGCGCAAGCCGGTGCACGAGGCCGCGGTGGCCGCGCAGGAGGTGCTCGACGGCGGCAAGACATTGTTCTCGGCGGGCTCGACCGGCCCTGACGTGGCGTTGCTGCGCGAGCTGAACCTGATGACCACCAAGCCGTTCTTGTACGTGTTCAACGCCGACGAGTCCGTGCTGACCGATGCGGACAAGCTCGCCGAGCTCCGCGCGCTGGTGGCCCCGGCCGACGCGGTGTTCCTGGACGCCAAGATCGAGGCCGAGTTGCAGGAGCTCGACGACGAGTCCGCCGCCGAGCTGCTGGAGTCGATCGGGCAGACCGAACGCGGCCTGGACGCGTTGGCGCGCGCGGGTTTTCACACCTTGCGGCTGCAGACCTACCTGACCGCCGGCCCCAAGGAGGCGCGGGCCTGGACCATTCACCAGGGCGACACCGCTCCCAAGGCCGCCGGAGTCATCCACACCGATTTCGAGAAGGGCTTCATCAAGGCCGAGATCGTCTCGTTCGACGACCTGGTGGAGGCCGGCTCGATGGCTGCGGCCAAGGCCGCCGGCAAGGTCCGGATGGAGGGCAAGGACTACGTGATGGTCGACGGGGACGTCGTGGAGTTCAGGTTCAATGTCTGACGAATTGCCGCCTTGTCCCGAATGCGGCGAGGCGTTCACCTATGAACAGGGCGCGCTGCTGGTGTGCCCGATGTGCGGCCACGAATGGTCCGCGGAAGATCCGTCGTCCGATGCGGATTCCGCAGGCGAGGCCGGTGCCGAGATCAAGGATGCGGTGGGCAATGTCCTCGCCGACGGCGACACGGTCACGGTGGTGAAGACCGTCAAGATCAAGGGTGGCGGTGGCGGTGTCATCAAGGTGGGAACGAAGGTTCGTGGAATCCGGCTCATTTCCGACGGTGTCGGCGACCACGACATCGATGCCACGGTCCCCGGTTTCGGTCGCATGCAACTCAAGTCGAGCGTGGTGAAGAAGGCCCTCTGAGCGAGGCGCGCGTGCCCGGTCGAGGCTCTCTTCCGTTGCAGCAGAGGACTGGTCGCGTTTGTCGATGGCCCCACTTATCGTGACTTGTCTTGGATCGTTGGACAGGAGGCGCACAATGGGTGTCATGTCGAGTGCCGCAAGCCGTCTGGATCGCATCACAGTCGATCCTGCGGTGCTGCACGGAAAGCCCGCGATTCGCGGGCTGAGGCTTTCGGTGCAGTCTGTGCTGGAGCTGTTGGCCAGCGGAATGTCCTTTGACGAGGTGTTGGCAGACTATCCAAATCTGCAGAGAGAAGACCTGCTAGCGGCGCTGGAATATGGCGCCTTGGTCACTGGCGGTCAACGGGTGCATCCGTCGCGATCGTGAGGTTCCTCGTCGATGCGCAGTTGCCAATACGACTGTGTGACCTCCTTGTTCGTTATGAACACGACGTCGAAATCCGTCTTGACGATCTGGAGAGCGCGTTCGGCGGTGCGGATCTGGTGGAATTGCGTCAAGATCTGCTGGTTATCCATCAGCGTCCGTGACGCTGTCAGGATCGGCATCCGCTGGAGTGCCGGTCCAACGCCGGATCAGCGACCATTTACCCGGGCCGATGCATCGATGCGGGCGGGAAGTTTCGACTGATTCTTTGCGAGCATCTGCGTGCTGCGAACGCTAGAATTCTGTACATGGAGACTCTTCCGTTGGCAGAAGTCCGCGCCAACCTGTCCAAACTGATCGACCAGGCTGTGCGCACGCATCAGCGCGTCGAAGTCACCCGGCAGGGGCGTCGAGCGGCGGTGCTTCTCAGCGCCGACGACTACGACTCGCTCATGGAGACGCTGGACATTCTCGGTGACGCAGCTGCGATGGCCGCACTGCGGGAAGCGGACGCCGATATCGCCGCCGGGCGCCTCTACTCCGCGGACGAAGTCGAGGGGGAACTCCGCGAGAAGGGGATCGTGAAATAACGGCGTATCGGATCGAGTTGACCCGCCGCGCTCGCAGAAGCCTGTCTGAAGAATTGCCCGACGAGGCCGCGGCGGCGTGTTGGGAGTTCATCACGAACGTGCTGGCGCATAACCCATTCCGGGTCGGAAAGGCGCTGCGCGATGATCTCGCGGGCCGCTACTCCGCTAGGCGTGGTGACTTCAGGGTGATCTACGAGATTCACGACGACAGAGTCGTGGTTCGGGTGATCGACGTGCGCCATCGGCGCGACGTTTATCGGTGACGCAACGCCGACTAACGCCTGGAATGAATCTCGTGGGTCATGTCAGACAATAGCTACCACAATTGATTCCATGGAAACCGTCACGAAGCGCGACCTCAGTCAGCGCACCTCGGCTGTGCTCGACCAGGTCATCGACGCCGGCGAGATCATCGTGACGGAGCGCGGCGAGCCGCGCTGGCGCATCACCGCCTACCGCAGCCAGGATGCGCCCCTGGCGCAGGCAGAGCGCCAGGGGCGTTACACGCCGCCGGCCTCGACACCGACTCCATGGCCGAAACGGCCCGGCGGCCCAGCGTACGAGTCCGTCGATGTCGAAGCACTGCTGGATGAGCTGAAGGGCGACCACTGACCCAGGGTCATCGGCGCGCTGGATTCCTCGGTCGCGCTGCGCACGATCCTCGACGTCCCCGAGCGCGTGCGTCTGCAGGAATGGATGCAGACTCCCGACACCGATTTCGTCTCATCGCGGCTGCTGCGCACCGAGGTCGTTCGCGTGCTGCGGCGTGATGGGAGGCCGCTGGCAGACGGGGCTCCCCTTCTGGATAACGTCGGTATGTTCGACATCACCAGGGAGACGCACGTCATCGCGGATCCATTGAACGGCACATCAAGACGCTCGACGCCTTGCATCTCGCGACCGCACTCCTGATCGGCGAACCGGTCGTTGGGCAAGCCATGACGACACCATGAAGGCGGTCGCGGAACACCTTGGCCTTGCGACGGCCGACCCTGTCGGTTCGGATTGACGTTCCGAGCCATATCGAGAGTGGTCGACCTCCGATGCGAACGCTCCGTCCGCGCGATGTTGGTCTGCGCCGGAACATCGTGGAGTTCCGCTCCAGCGTCTGGCCCCATTTGGCGCATAGCTGGGTGCGTCGCACACGTGCTACGCTGCAGGCATGGGCACTGTCGAACCTGAGATCGAGCGGCTGTCGCAGCGGGAGTTGCGCAACGAGTCCGGCCGTGTGCTCCGCGCGGTGAGTGAGGGGCACTCATTCATTCTGACCAACAGCGGTGTTCCTGTGGGGCGCCTCGTACCGATGGATGCTCCTGGTCCCGCGCTGACAATCGCGCGTCCCGCCAAGCGCGAGGGAGGTTGGGCGGCACTGGGTATCGAGCGGAAACCTACGACGCGAAGTGTCTCCGAGATTGTCGATGAACTACGCGAAGACCGGCTGTGAGCTCTCGTTCGGTTGTCTATGTCGACACCTCGGCGCTTGGCGCGCTGCTCATCGACCAGGCGGAGAGTGTCGCTGTTGTGGATTGGCTAGATCGGACCTCGGCGCAACTCGTCTCGAGTGATCTTCTCGAGACCGAGTTGCGCCGAATGGCAATGCGGGAAGATCTCGAGCAGTCCGACGTGACCCGTGTACTCGACGGCATCTCGCTTGCGGCCCTGGATCGTGCTGTGTACCGCAGCGCCGGCTTCTTGCCCATGCCATACTTGCGCACTCTTGATGCGTTGCATCTGGAGGCGGCACTGCGACTCGATGCCTCGGCCATCCTCACCTACGATCGCAGACTCGGCGAGGCTGCGCGCTCCGCAGGACTCGACGTGATTGCCCCAGGGCTGCCGAGCGCTCCCTGAAGTCAGATGCACCTCACCGCGGGACATCTCTGCCGAAATGTCAGGCGCTTACTTGGTGTCGGATCGGGGCCGTATCTCCGGCAATCGCTGTCCAAGGAATCGCGTCGAAGCCGTCGCGATTCGTTACCTACGGTAACTGCCCATGAGGCGTTGTCTGTTGTCGTAAGGCGTTGGGCCAGTTGGCTTCAGCAATGATCAGTAGTGGGAGGCGTAGGCGACAGTGCCAGTTGGTTCCATTGTGCTGAAGCATGTCGGAGGGCCTTGCTGCAGTCCGAAACGCTCAATGGGGGAATCGGCGAAGGACCAAACAGCATGGAAGCTTTCCTGACGATCATCTTTGTCGGCTGCGCAGCAGTCGTCTCGTACTATGTAGGTCGGTACATACTCAAGGAACGGTACTTCGCCAGTGAGGAGTTCTTAGCTCACAAGAAGAAGATCGCATCGTTCGTCGCCGAGCACAACGACGTCACGAAGTACGTTTCAGAGATCCGCGGCCGTGGAACGTTTGCGCTTGGCGCATCGTCGACGGGCGCGCAGTCACATCTGGCGCTGTTCCAGAACACTAGCCATTGGAACTACCGTCGCGACCGAAACGTGGCGAATTACCAGGCGCCGAACGTACACAACTGCTCGTTGCAGGTAGTGCGTAACGCGAGCGTGGATCCCCTCAAGTACGTGATGAAGTACTTCAACATCAAGGCCAACGAAGCCACGCTAGCCGAGGTGGAGAAGCTAGGGGAGGACATCACTCAGCTGGAAGATGCCATCAACAACCTTCAGAGGCGCGAGGCAAGTATCGCTGAATCGGTCGATCCGCCTGCGTTCATATTGAAACATTATGGCGACGAGTTCATGATGCACGTCGGCGTCGAGTTGTCGCCGATCAGCGTCCCATACCCCGTGTATATGTTCGAGTACGTGAGTGCCGGCGGCAACAGCTCGCAGCGAACGCGTCTTACATTCAACACCGAGACTATCGATGCCCTCGTAGAAACTCTTTCGCAAAAGATTCGTTGGCGCAAGAGCGCCGCGGGGCAGCGCGCCTTGATGACGTCCAAGCTGCGCAATTTCATAAAGAAGCGCGACAACCACACCTGCCAATATTGCTCGGTGTCACTCGCAGCAGAACCGCACCTCTTGCTTGAGGTGGATCACATAATTCCCCTATCCAGGGGCGGCATGTCCACAGAGGAAAATTTGCAGACTTTGTGCTGGCGATGCAACCGGAGCAAGTCGAACAAGGTCGCCGGCAAGCATGTCGCGGCGTCGGTGACAGCTAAGGCCCATGTATCGATGCAGCCCGCCAATGCATCCGATGCTGAATATTCGACTGTCCGGTGTTTTAAGTGTGAACACAAGCAAAAGGTGCCGCGGTCGCTATTGAGATTTAATTGTGGTCAGTGCGGCGAGGTGCTCAAGCGCAGGGGTGGCTGAGCAGGTGTGGTGACCCGGGCGGCCAGGACCGCATGCGGCCGGATGTCCGCGGTCCCGGGCCGTTGCAGACGATCGATCTCGGTGAACCCGGCGGTCGTCAGCATCCGGGACATCTCGCCGACCGGCCAGCGATAGGCGGTTGTTACCTTGTGGGCGAATGCCTCGACAGCGTCACCGTCGAAGAAGCCCACCACCAACGTCCCGCCGGGGGCCATTGCTCTGCGCAATCCTTTCAGCATGGCGGTGAGTTCGGTTGGCTCGCAATGGATAAGCGAATACCACGCGAGGGCCCCGGCCAGTGATTGATCGGGAACATCGAGGGCGCGCAGCGAACCGACGGAGAACTCGATGCTCGGCCACCTCGATGCGGCGGTGTCGATGAACTCCGGCACCAGATCGAGGCCTCTCGCGTCGAGACCCAGACCGGCCAGGTACGCGGTGAGATGGCCGGGGCCGCAACCGACGTCCAGCACGGTGCCCTCGCAGGCACCGAGGTTGGCTTTCAGGAAGGCCAGGTCTTGCGGATCGACGCTCGCCACGTCGCCGAACATTCGGATATAGGTGTCGGCCAGCGCGCCGTAGCGCTGTCGGACTTCGGCCTCGGACATTGTCCGAAGTTTAGGCAACGCCACCCTCGTCCGGACCGGCGTGACCGACGACGACGCGGTGCGGAACTTCTTTGACGCGACGGTCGCCTGCTGTATCGCGTCGACGGCGGCCGTACCGCACACTGAGGGCGTCGAACCACCAGAAAGCGAGTGGCCCATGACGATCCTGGTGAACGCGGACAACTTCGTCCGCGCCGAGACCCACCGGATGCTCTCCGACATCCAGGGCGAGGCCGGGGGAGTCGGCCGATTCCGGCACAACCGCACGCCGGCCAGCATCGATGCGCAGACGGTGATCCGACTCAACCGCGACACCCTCTACAGCTTCGCTGTCGTCGACCTGGACCGGCCCGCGCGCCTGACGTTGCCGGACGCGGCGGGGCGGTACCTGTCGGCGATGGTCGTCAACGAGGACCACTACGTCACCGGCGTCATCCACCAGCCCGGCGAGCACGTGCTGACCAGCGAGCAACGCGGATCTCGTCATGTCCTTGTCGGCGTGCGAATCCTGGTCGATCCCAGGGATGCTGCCGACGTCGCGGCGGTCTCGGCACTCCAGGACCGGCTCGAGATCGCCGCCGATGCACCGGAGCTGTTCGTGTCGCCGGACTACGACGTCGCGAGCCTGGACGCCACCCGCAACGCGCTGCTGCAGCTTGCGCGCGGACTCGACGACTTCGACCGCACGTTCGGCACGCGCGACGAGGTCGATCCGGTCCGTCACCTGATCGGCACGGCCGCCGGTTGGGGCGGGCTACCCACCTCGGAGGCGACCTACATCGGTGTCGACCCCGGCGTGCCGCCGGGCGACTACGCCCTGGTGTTCACCGACGTTCCGGTCGACGCGTTCTGGTCGGTGTCGGTGTACAACGCCCGCGGCTTCTTCGAGAAGAATGCGCAGGACCTCTACACGGTCAACAGTGTCACCGCGGCGCGTGACGACGACGGTTCGGTCACCGTGCGTTTCCTCGGCTCGGTCGGCGCGGAGACCCCGGCCAACGCCATCCTCACCCCCGACGGGTGGAACTACCTGATCCGGCTCTACCGCCCCCGCCCGGAGATCCTCGACGGACGTTGGAGACCGCCCACGCTGCGCTGAGGTCGCCTCAGGCGTAGCCGACCCAGCCGCGAAACGTGAACGCCGAGAAGAACTCGGTGACCTCGGTGAAGCCGGCGTCCTCGAGGACCGCCCGGTCCTGTTCGGGGGTCAGCACGGACACCTGGTCGGTGATCGTGGCGCAGGCCTGCTCGGCAGCCTCCGGTTCGATGCCGGCGGCGACGAGGTTGGCGGCGTGGCGGCGCAACCACGACGCCCGCTCGGCGTCGTCGCGGGCCGGAATGCTCAGGTGCATGACGACGAACGGCGCCCCCGGCGCCAATCGTTGCCGCACCTCGGCGGCGGTGTGGCGCCGCAGTTCTGGCTCCAGGAAGTGCAGGGTCAGCAGGCTGGTCGCGGCGGCGAACGGGCCGCGGGAGGCGCTGTCGATGTATCCGTGGTGCATGCGTACCCGCGATGCCAGTGGTCCAAGGGTTTTGGTCGCCAGGTCCAGCATGGCGGCAGCCGGGTCGACCGCTTCGAAGGTCCACTCCGGGTGGGTCTCGGCGAAGGCCTTCGTTTCGAGTCCGCCGCCCGCGCCGAGCACCAATATCCGGGCGTCGCGCGCAGCGTATTCGTCGATGAGTACGCCCGCCATGCGGTGTACGTCCCGATAGGCGGGCACCATCTGCGCGACGCGGTCGGCGTAGGTATCGGCCTGCGCGCGGTCGTCGAACAGGTCAGCGGCGTCGGTCATCCTGCGATGGTGACGCCGCCCCGTCGGCAAGGCAACCGGGATTGCCAACTAGGCAATCTCGAGGATCGGCGCGCAGCGGCAGCGCCCCACGGTGTAGGCAGGAGGAATGACACGGTTCGCGGCGCGGTTTCGACGGTCCTGGGCGGAGTTCGTCGGGCCCGAGGCCACGCGGACCAACACGGTGCTCACCGTGGCCGCGAGCGCGGGCGGCCTGGTCGCCAGCGTGTGGACCGCGCGGCGCGCCGGGGCGAACACCGCGGTGACGCCGGTACTTTCGGTGCTCGCGACCGACCTCGTCGGCGGCGCCTATGTCAACAACACCCAGGCCTGTGCCCGCTGGTACGAGCGACCGGGCCAAGGCCACCGCCAACACTTGCAGTTCGCCGGACTGCACCTGCACCCCGTGGCGATCGCGCTCGCCGACCGCAGCGTGGGGCGCCAGGATCGCGTGCTCGGCTGGTCGGCGCTGCACTACGGCTACCTGATGGCCGCCACCGCCGTCATCCGCGGCTTGCCGCGGCATCGACGCGGGTTGGGCGTGGCGCTCACCGCTGGGGGACTGGCCCTCGACCGCGTGCTCGGCCCCTCGACCGTCGCCCCCTGGTTCGCCTGGACCTACTATCCGAAACTCCTTCTGGGCCACGCCGCGTCGAGCCTGTGGAGTGACGCGGATCTCGGCGCCGGTGTTCGTCACTGACCGGGTAGACAGGAGGCATGCGCATAACCGAGTGTCTTCCCGGCCGTGAAGGTGATGTGAGCGTTCGGCGCCTCGGCCACCGCGACGCCGAGGCCTTTGCCGCGGGCACCAGGGACGAGGCGGTGCAACGCTATGGGCACCTGCCGCTGGCGGAGTACTCACCGCAGATCGTTCGGGACCAGGTGGACCACGAGATCGCCCGGGGCCTCGACGACGGCTCGCTGGCGGTGCTCGCCATCGCCGACGCCGATTCCGACGAGTTCCTGGGCAGCATCGTGCTCTTCGATGTCCGGTCGGACCGCGCCGAGGTCGGGTTCTGGTTGACCCCGCAGGCGCGCGGCCGCGGCGCGGCGCGCCACGGGTTGCGCGCGCTGCTCAGAGTGGCCGCCGATGCGGGATTCCGCTACCTTGACGCCCGGACCGATTCCGCGAACGACGGATCTCGTCGTGTCCTCGAGGACGCCGGTTTCGCCCAGACCGAGGGGCCGCACGACGAACTCGCCCCCTCCGGAGAGGTGGTGAACGTGTTGACATTCGAACGATCGCTGGTTGAGTTACCGAACTAGGCCAACGCCATGACAATTCAAGACAGATTGATGAGGATATGAGGACAAGCAGGCTGACGGCGATCGGTGTTGCGGTGTTCCTTAGCGCGACGGTGGCAGCGTGCGGGAACGGTGTCACCCCGGCCTCGGAACCCAGCGCGGTAGCCACCGCCGCCACCGCCGAGCAACCCAGCGAGCTGACCCTGGACACGGTGAACTGGGCGCTGTCGACGCTGCAGGAGCAGACCGGCGCCCCGCTGGAGGAGATCCAGCTCAAGAGCTTGATGATCTCGCCCGGCGGCTCGGCGACGTTCGACGCGCTGGACCCCGCCAAGCCCACCGAACTCAACCAGTACGTCGCCTACCCGGACGGACGCAAATTGGTGCATCCGTACGACTACGGCGGCGCGGACAACTACGAGGCACTCACCGCGACGCTGTTCGGTGCGCACGAAGTCAGCCCCGAAACCCTGGTCGCAGCGTGGCAGGACTCGTTCGACCGGGTGCAGGGCGAGCGCAGCGAGATGTCGGCCTCCGGAGTGTCGGCCAGTCGTGCGGACGAGACCGGTCCGGTGCAACTCTCGATTGTCAATGGACCGCAGCGCGATCGGCAGTCGGTGTACTACGACGCCGACGGCCAGTTCCTGCGCACTTCGTAGCCGAGACAGCGACCAGCTTGCCCGCCACCGGTCCGACGCGGTTACACGACCTGATCACAGCGGCCGCCGCCGCGGTGCCCGAGCGGCCCGCGGTGGTCGTTCCCGACGGGCCGAGCGTGACCTTCGCCGAATTCGACCGGCGCATCGCCGAAATCGCCGCGTGGGTCGACCGGCGCAGCCGGCCCGGCGATCGAATCGCGGTGATCGCCGACAACGGGCTGGACTACGCGGGGCTGTACTACGGCGTGCCCCGCAGCGGTCGCGTGCTGGCGCTGATCAACCAACGGCTCAGCGCCGAGGAACAACTCGGACAGCTGGCCGTCGTCGACCCCGCGGTGGTGCTCGGCGACGCCAAGTACCTGTCCGCGCTGGGGGCCGGGACGGGCGGGCGGCTCGTCGGGTTCGACGACCCCGAATGGTCGACACCGCCACCGGCAGAGGACGGCGATGCCAGCACCGACGACGCCAACACCGACGACCCCGCGTGGCTGCTGTTCACCACCGGATCCACCGGCGCACCGAAAGGTGTTGTGCACTCGCACCGTTCGCTGCTGGCGGCCGTGGCCGGCACCGTCACCGGCCGCGCCGTGGCGCCCGGCGGGGTGTATCTGCTGCCGTTTCCGATGTGCCACATCGCCGGCTACAACCTGCTGGTCCAGCACGCCGTGCAGGCCACCGTGCTGCCGGTGGCCGCCTACCGGCCGGAGTCCTTCGCGGCCGCCGTCAACCGCCACGGCGTGACGTCGTGTTCGCTGGCGCCGACCATGCTGCACAGCCTGCTGGAGTATCTGGAACGCACCCGCGCCACGCTGCCCACCCTGCGCGACATCGCCTACGGTTCCGCGGCGATCCCCGCCGATCTGCTGAGCCGCGCGATGCGCCGGCTCGATGCGGGCTTCCATCAGGGCTACGGAATGACCGAAACCGGTGGAAACCTCGCCTTTCTCGGACCCGACGAGCATCGCGCGGGAGCGCAGGGGCAGGCCTCGATCCTGGCCAGCACGGGCCGCCCCCATCCGGGCGTCGAGGTCCGCCTCGGCGACGACGGCGAGATCCTGGTCCGTGGCCCCCAGGTGGCCCCGCGGTCCTGGCCCGCGCACCGGCCGTTGACCGTCGACGGCTGGCTGCACACCGGTGACGTCGGACGATTCGACGAGGCCGGGCGTCTGGTGGTGGTCGACCGACTCAAGGACGTGATCATCACCGGCGGCGAGAACGTGTCCTCCCGGGAGGTCGAGGATGTGTTGTCCACGCACCCATCGGTCGAACACGTTGCCGTCGTGGGTGTTCCGGATCCGCACTGGGGTGAGGCCATCTGCGCCGTCGTCGTCACCCGATCCGAACAAGACCCCGCCGAGCTGGTCCAACATGTTCGGGACCGGCTGGCCGGCTTCAAACGTCCCCGCCACGTGCTGTTCCGCGCAGCGCTGCCGCACACCACGAACGGCAAGGTCGACAAGGCCGCGGTTCGGCGCTACGCCCGCGAATCGCTGAGCACCACCGAAATCTCCTCGCCCAACTCGTAACCGGCGCGCAACGGCAGCCGATCCCCGCTCCAGAAGGATCCGGGATCGAAGTAGTTCTCCCGTTTCTCGGTGCTCAGCAGCCCCATCTCCTCGTAGGTGATGGCGACCGTCTCCGCGCAGTACGCGGTCTCCAGGCCGGCCATCCGGCGATGCTGCTTGCCCTTCTCCGCCGATCGCCGAACCCGGTTGTGCACCAACGGAAGCCCGCGTGTCCAGTCGCTGACGGTGGGAAACCGGCCGCGCATCCAGCGGCCCGTCAGGCGCGCGGTGCTCGGGAAGGGCGTCCCGTCCATGCGGGCGATCACCTTCAGCAGCCGATCCTCCTGCTCGCGGTCGGCGTACGGGGTCAGCTGGCGCAGCCAGCAACGTTGCCCGTACTTGTTCATCCACTGCTCCACGGCGGCGCGCGCATCGTTGAGTTGCACGCCGCGGTGGTGGCTGCCGGTCCAGTAGTCCAGCAGCTTGTCGCCGAGTTCGGCGTGCCAGATCAGCGGCGGCAGGTCGTCGATGGCCACCGTCATGCCGACGTGGTTGACCGGGCTGTTGGTCAGCGTCTGGATGGCCCGGTCCGGGCCCGAGGCGCCGCGAAACAGCCAGATGTCCCCGGTGCGGGTGGCCTCCAGCGCCTGATCGAGCGTGACGTGTCGTTCTCCGGTGCGCGCCATCACCTGGGCAGCTTATGCAGAATGAGACGATGCGCAACGTTTGGAAGTGGATCGGCCTGGCCGGTGTCGTCGGCGTGGCCGCCGGTGGGGTCCTGGTGGCCCGGGACCAGCGGCGCCGCAAGGCCTACACGCCCAACGACATCCGCGCGCGGCTGCACCAACGGCTCGCCGAGGCCGAGCGCGACCAGGACTAGCTGAGGACTAGCTGCCCTCCAACGCGCACTTCCACAGCTGGGTCAGCACCTCGATCAGCACCTCGGGGTCGGCCCGCGGGTCGCCGTGCAGGATCGGATCGATGGTCGCGCGGTGCACCTGCCGTTCGACCCCGGCCACGAGCAGGTCGGCGATCAGCGCACTGTTTTCCCGCGCGACACCGGCGAGATCGAGGTGCCACAGCACCTCGGCGGCGATGGCCTGGTCGAGTTCGTACATCCGGCGCTGCAACGCCACCGAGCGCGGCGCGCTGTCCCAGAGCAGGTGGTGCAGATTGAACTCGTCGACGTGCATGCGGACGATCGCCTTGATCACCGTGCGCAGCGAGTCCTCCAGCCCCGGTTGTGTCTCGCGCAGCCCCTGGAAAACGGACTCGATATGTGCCGCGCCCCGGTCCAGGTGCCGCTCGGCCAAGGCGTAGAGCAGCGCGTCCTTGTCCGGAAAGTAGTGGTAGAGCGTGCCGATGGAGATGCCGGCGGACTCCGCGACCTTGTTGGTGGTAGTGCCCGCGTAGCCGAGTTCGGTGAAGATGTCGGCGGCCACGGTCAGGATGCGCTCATAGGTGTCCCGCGACCGTTGCTGACGTGGCTCGACGCGGGGCTTGGTCATTCCGGATCCTCGACACGATGACTTTTTGACCTCTGCGAAAACCATAACGCTCGGCCAGATCCCGCACGCCCGATTCGGCCACGCCGCGCACGGCCGGCAGCGATCGGTCACAGTGGAACCATGAACATCCTGCAGGTCGGTGCCCTCGAGCCCCAGTTGGCCGAACTCGTCGCGCAGCGCTACCAGCCGCTGGTCCTGCCGCCACCGGGCGAGGAGCGCGAGCGGTTCCTCGCCGACAACGGCCCGGCGGTCACGGTCATCCTGGCCTCGGGCGGACGCGGCCTCGACGACGAACTGTTCGCCGCGCTACCCAATCTCGGCGCCATCGCCAACAACGGCGCCGGGGTGGACAACATCGACCTCGCGGCGGCCGGGCGGCGCGGGATCGGTGTCAGCAACACCCCCGATGTGCTCTCGGACACCGTCGCCGACACCGCCATCGGTCTGATGCTGATGTGCCTTCGCCGGTTCGGGGCCGCGGATCGCTTTGTGCGGGAGGGGCGTTGGGCCACCGAGGGCGTCTTTCCCTATGCGCGCGACCTGACCGGCAGCACGGTGGGGATTCTCGGACTGGGCCGGCTCGGGGCCGCCGTCGCCACGCGGTTGCTGGCCTTCGACTGCACCATCGCCTATCACAACCGTCGTCGGATCGAGGGCTCGCCGTACCGGTATGCGGATTCGGCGCGCGAACTCGCCGAGTCGGTCGACATTCTGATGGTCGCCACGGCCGGCGGCAAGGACACCGAGAAGCTCGTCGACCGCGAGGTGCTGACCGCACTGGGGCCACAGGGCTACCTGATCAACATCGCCCGCGGCAGCGTGGTCGACGAGGCCGCGCTGATCGAACTGCTGTCCGCCGATCGACTGGCCGGCGCCGGTCTGGACGTGTTCGCCGACGAACCGCAGGTGCCCGCGCAGTTGCGAGCGCTGGACAACGTGGTGTTGTTCCCGCACATCGGCAGCGCCACCGCGCGGACCCGACGGGCCATGGCGGAACTGACCTTGCGCAATCTCGAAAGTTACCTGCGCACAGGACAGTTGGTGACCCCGGTGCTGCGGGGAGGAAAGAGGCCCTAGCGCGTGACGAACTCCACGACGACCTCGGTGAAGGCGTCGTTGTCGTCACCGGCGGCGGTGTGGCCGGCCTCGCCGAGCTCGACGAACTCGGCCTGGGGGACCTTGGCCAGGAAGTCCTTGACGCCGTCGGCGCTCACCACGTCCGAGAGCCTGCCGCGGATCAGCAGCAGGGGGATCTGCAGACCGTTGGCGGCTTCCTCGAGTTTCTCGGTGCGCTTGAACGGATCGTCGCCGGGCGCGGTCAGGAACGCCGGATCCCAATGCCAGTACCACCGGCCGTCGCGCAGGCGCAGGTTCTTCTTGAGCCCCTCGGTGCTGCGCGGTTTGGTCCGGTGCGGCAGGTAGGCCGCGATCGCCTCGGCCGCCTCCTCGAGCGAATCGAAGCCGTCCACGTGGCCGAACATGAAGTCGCGAATCCGTGCGCTGCCCGACTTCTCGAACCGCGGCACGACGTCGACGAGCACCAGCTTGGTGACCTTGGCGCTGCCGCCCAGGCTCGCGACCAGGATGCCGGTGAGCCCGCCCATGCTCGCGCCGATCAGCGTCACCGGCCGGCCGATGCTGTCGATGATCCGCAGAACGTCGTTGGCCATGGTTTCCAGCGCGTAGTCGGCGCCGGGGGCGCGATCGCTGTCGCCGTGGCCGCGGCTGTCCAGCGCGAGCACGTGAAAACCCTGGTCGGCGAGGATCTGCCCGGTGTTCTTCCAGGAGAACCGGTTCTGGCCACCGCCGTGCAGCATCAGGATGGTCGGCCGCTCGGAACCACCCGGCCCCTCCGGGCGGTTCCATTCGTCGGCCACCAGGGTGATGCCGTCGACGCCGGTCAACTCGACGGTCTGCGCTGTACTCACCGCGCTGACGTTACCCAGCTGCGCATTTCGGCTTGTCGCGGGGACTTTAGGGGCGGTAAGTGACCTATGGCGCACATCTGACAACGGCGTGTGCAAAGATTCAGTCGCCTACTGGTCAGTAGGGACCTCGAAGGTCTGTTGAAAGCACCCGCCGAGCGCGAAGCGGTGGGGTACCTTTTCGGCAGTCCTGTGTCAGGAGCCACAGTGGTCACGCAGGAAGCAGGTGTCGCATGTCGGGAGGTGATCAGCCGCATATGCAGCAGATGATCCCGCCCAGCCTGAGGCCCTCCGGGGCAGCGGCTGCCGCCGGGGAGGACGCGCCATGACCACCGCCGCCGCGTTCGCCAAGCCGGTCCGCTCGGTCGGTGGCTTCTTCGCGATGTCGCTGGACACCTTCGTCGCGATGTTCAAGCCGCCCTTCGCCTGGCGCGAGTTCATCCTGCAGGCGTGGTTCGTCGCCCGGGTCTCCATCGTCCCGACGCTGATGCTGGCCATCCCCTTCACCGTGCTGCTGGTCTTCACCTTCAACATCCTGCTGGTGGAGTTCGGCGCGGCCGACTTCTCCGGGACCGGTGCCGCCATCGGCACGGTCACCCAGATCGGCCCCATCGTCACCGTGCTCGTGGTCGCCGGTGCCGGCGCCACCGCCATGTGTGCCGACCTCGGGGCCCGCACCATCCGCGAAGAACTCGACGCGCTGCGCGTCATGGGCATCAACCCGATCCAGGCGCTGGTCGTGCCGCGGGTGCTGGCCGCCACCCTGGTCGCGCTGATGCTGGCCTCCTCGGTGGTCGTCGTCGGCATCGCCGGCGGCTTCCTGTTCTCGGTGTTCCTCCAGCACGTCACCCCCGGCGCATTCGTGGCCGGTCTGACCCTGATCACCGGCCCCGTCGACGTGGTGATCTGTCTGGTCAAGGCGACGCTGTTCGGCCTGGCCGCGGGCCTGATCGCTTGCTACAAGGGCATTTCGGTGGGCGGCGGGCCCGCCGGCGTCGGAAACGCCGTCAACGAGACGGTGGTGTTCACCTTCATCGCGCTCAACGTCATCAACCTTCTGGTGACCGCCGTCGGGGTGCAGGTGACGACATGACCGCCGCGCCGAATACCGCTGTGCGCCTGCGTCGCACGCTGGGGGAGTGGGCCGAGGGCTGGAACCGGATCGGCCGGCAGACCAAGTTCTACGGCTACACGATCAAGGGCGTGTGGGACGCCGTCGTCTACTACAAGGGCGAGGTCATCCGACTGATGGCCGCGATGGGCCTGGGCGCGGGTGCGCTCGCGGTCATCGGCGGCACCATCGCCATCGTCGGCTTCCTGACGCTGACCACCGGCGCGCTGGTGGCGGTGCAGGGCTACAGCCAGTTTGCGTCCATCGGCGTCGAGGCGCTGACCGGCTTCGCCTCCGCCTTCTTCAACGTGCGGTTGATCGCGCCGCTGACCGCCGGTGTCGGCATGGCCGCGACCATCGGCGCCGGCGCCACCGCGCAACTCGGCGCCATGCGGATCAACGAGGAGATCGACGCGCTGGAGGTGATGGGGATCCGCACCATCGCCTACCTGGCGTCCTCGCGGGTGATCGCCGGCGTGATCGTCGTGATCCCGCTGTACTGCGTCGCGGTGCTGATGTCCTTCCTGGCGGCCCGGGTGGGCACCACCTTCTTCTACGGCCAGGCCACCGGCGTGTACGACCACTACTTCCGGACCTTCCTCAACCCGGTCGACCTCATCTGGTCGTTCCTGCAGGCCGTGGCCATGGCGCTGGTGATCATGCTGGTGCACACGTATTACGGCTTCACCGCGTCCGGCGGCCCGGCGGGCGTCGGCGAGGCGGTGGGACGCGCGGTGCGCACCTCACTCATCGTCGCCGCGCTGGTAACCGTGATGATCTCGCTGTCCGTCTACGGGCAGTCCGGCAACTTCAACCTGTCGGGGTAGCGGAGATATGGAACACGACGACAAGGGCCTGCGGCCGGCATGGTGGACGCTCATCCTGATCGCCTTCCTGGCCGCCCTGGTGTGGATCACCGCGGCGCTGTTCACCGGGTCGCTGAACAAGTACGTCGACGTCACCGTGACCTCGGAGCGTTCCGGTCTGGTGATGGAGTCCGGCGCCAAGGTGAAGCTGCGCGGCGTGCAGGTCGGCCGGGTCAGCACCATCCACGGTGGCGGCACGGGACCCGACGCCGTCTCGCTGCGCCTGGAGATCGATCCGGACCAGGTCCAGCACATCCCCGCCAACGTCGGCGCGCAGATCCGCGCGACGACGGCGTTCGGCGCCAAGTTCGTCGACCTGATCTATCCCGAGGACCCCAGCGACCAACGACTGGCCGAGGGGCAGGTGCTCAAGTCGGAGAATGTCAGCACCGAGGTCAACACCGTCTTCGAGAACCTGGTCGGGGTGCTCGAGCAGGTCGACACCTCCAAGCTCAACGCGACGCTGTCGGCGCTGGCCGACGGCGTGCGCGGCGAAGGTGAGCGGATCGGGCAGGCCACCACCGACGCCAATCAGGTGCTGCTGGCGCTGAATCCGCGCGCCGACACCATCCGCGCCGACTGGCAGGCGCTCGAGGGCTTCAGCGACGCCTACAGCGCCGCGGCCAACAACATCGTCACCACCCTGGACGCGGTGAGCACCACCAGCGTCACGATCTCCAACAACTCCGGACCGCTGGATGCGTTGCTGCTCAACGTGATCGGGTTGTCCAACAGCGGCATCGAGCTGTTGGCGCCGAACCAGGCGAACCTGGTCAACGCGATCAACGTGCTCGAGCCGACCACCAACCTGCTGCACAAGTACAACCCGCAGTACACCTGCATGCTCGTCGGTGCGCACTGGCTGCTGGAGAACGGCGGCTACGAGGCCACCGGCGGCAACGGCAAGTCGTTCATCGTCGACGGCGGCGCGCTGGCCGGCGACGACCAGTACCGCTTCCCCGACCACCTGCCGATCATCGGCGCCAAGGGCGGTCCGGGCGGCAAGCCCGGCTGCGGTTCGCTGCCCATCGTCGACGAGAACTGGCCGGTGCGCGCGCTGGTGACCAACACCGGCTGGGGCACCGGGGTCGACATCCGCCCCAACCCGGGTATCGGCTTCCCGGCCTGGGCCAACTACCTGCCCGTCACCCGTGGCGTGCCGGAGCCGCCGAGCGTGCGCAACCTGTTCGGCGGGCCCGCCCCCGGACCGACCGTCGGCAACCCGCCCAAGGTCATCCCCGAGCCGGGCGACTGGCCCTACGGCGCCCCGATGTACGCACCGGACGGCACCCCGCTGTGGAACAACCTGCCGCCGGCGCCGCCACCCGGTGCGCCGCGGGACCCCGGCCCCACCCCGGGTACGGAACCGTTCGTGGTGCCGTTCCCCGGAACGGTCCCGTTCCCGAACCCACCGCCACCCGTACCGGCGGCGCCGACGCCCTGACCGTGACCACCACCGTGACCACCACCCGTATCGAGAGGTAAACCGCAATGCGAGGCAACCTGGGAGGCGCCGCCTGGCGTCTGGCCGTGTTCATCGCGGTCTGCCTGCTGGGGATGTTCACGCTGTTCGCGGTGTTCGCCGAACTGCGGTTCGAGAAGGAGCTCGACTACCGGGCGCACTTCAGCAACGTCACCGGTCTGGAGAACGACGACTTCGTCCGCATCGCGGGCGTGGAGGTCGGCAAGGTCAAGAACATCAACGTCAACGACGACGGCACCGTCATGGTGGACTTCACCGCCGACGAGTCGGTGGTCCTCACCGAGGGCAACCGCGCGGTGATCCGCTACGACGACCTGATCGGCGGCCGCTACCTGGCGCTGGTCGAGGGCGCCGGCGGCACCGCCCGGCTCGACCCGGGTGACACCATCCCGATGACCCAGACCCAACCGGCGCTCGACCTCGACGCGTTGATCGGTGGCTTCCGCCCGCTGTTCCGGGCCCTGGAACCCGAACAGATCAATGCGCTGTCGGGCCAGCTGATCAGCGCGCTGCAGGGGCAGGGCGCGACCATCGGTTCGTTCCTGTCGCAGACCGCATCGTTGACCAACACCCTGGCCGACCGCGATCAATTGATCGGCGAGGTGATCGTCAACCTCAACACGGTGCTGGGTTCGCTGGCCGGGCAGAGCGAGCAGTTCGACAAGGGCGTGGTGGCCATCTCGGAACTGGTCCAGACGCTGGGCGAGCGTAAGCAGGACATTGCCAACGGCATCGCCTACACCAGCGAGGCCGCCGGCACGGTCGCCGATCTGCTGTCGGCGGCGCGTCCGCCGCTGCAGAAGGTGGTCACCGAGACGGATCGGTCGGCCGGACTGGTGCTCGCCGATCACGACTACTTCGACAACGTGCTCAACACGCTGCCGGATTCCTACCAGGTGCTCAACCGGCAGGGGATCTACGGCGACTTCTTCAGCTTCTATCTCTGCGATGTGGCGCTGAAACTCAACGGCAAGGGCGGTCAGCCGGTGTATGTGAAGGTGGCAGGCCAGGACACGGGGAGGTGCACGCCGCGATGAAACCCTTCGCAGAGCGCAACCCCTACGTGATCGGGCTGATCGGCATCGCCGCGGTGGCGGCGCTGGTCCTGGCGGCGCTGAACTATCAGAACCTGCCGGGCTTCAACCAGGGCAAGACCTACAGCGCCTACTTCGACGACGCCGGCGGCCTGTATGACGGTGCCGAGGTACAGGTCTCGGGTTTCGAGTCCGGCAAGGTCACCGGGATCTCGCTGGAGGACCAGCAGGTGCTGGTGAAGTTCAAGGTGAACAAGAACATTCGGCTCGGTGATCGGGCCGAGGCGGCCATCAAGACCAAGACGGTGCTGGGCACCAAGTACCTCGACGTCATTCCGCGCGGCGAGGGTCAACTCAGCGACACCATCCCGCGGGACCGCACCACCTCGCCGTACCAATTGCCCGACGCGTTGGGCGATCTGACCATGACCATCAGCGGCCTGAACACCGACCAGCTCTCCGATTCGCTGCGCGTGCTCTCCGACACCTTCGCCGACACCCCGCCGGATCTGCGGGTCGCCGTCGAGGGCGTGGCCCGGTTCTCCGACGTCCTCAACGAGAAGGACGCGCAACTGCGGGAACTGCTGGCCAACGCCAACAAGTCGACCAACGTGCTGGCCGAACGCAGCGAGCAGGTGGTCAGCCTGGTCAGCAATACCAACGCGCTGATGGCCGAATTGCAAAGCCAGAGCGCGGCTCTGGATCAGATCTCGGGCAACATCTCCACGCTGAGCCGGCAGCTGCGCGGGTTCATCGCCGAGAACCGCGAGACCATGCAGCCGGCGCTGGAGAAGCTCAACGGCGTGCTCGCGACGATCGACAACCGGCGCGACCGGGTCAAGGAATCCATCAGCATGCTGTCCACCTACGCGTTGTCGCTGGGCGAGACGGTGGGCTCCGGACCGTTCTTCAAGTCCTACATCGCCAACCTGCTGCCGGGTCAGTTCGTGCAGCCCTTCATCGACGCCGCGTTCTCCGACCTCGGCCTCGACCCGAACGTGTTGCTGCCGTCGGAACTCACCGACCCGCAGGTCGGCCAGCCCGGCACCCCGGCGCTGCCCGTGCCGTACCCGCGGACCGGTCAGGGTGGCGAGCCGCGCCTGAACCTGCCCGACGCCATCACCGGTAACCCGGGTGATCAGGCGTGCGGCCCGCCCGGCATCCCGCTGTCCGGCACGCATTGCTATCCGTACCGCGATCCCGGACCCGCACCCGCGCCGGGTGGACCGCCGCCCGGACCGCCCGCCGCCGGCCCGGCCGGGGTGGCATCGACTCCGCAGCCGCCGAGGCCGCCGATGCTGCAGACGGCGCCGGGGCAGTTGCCCCCGGTGCCCCAGGCCGTGGTGCCGGCGCCGCAGGGCCCGGCCCCGGGCCCGGTTGAAGGGGAGGCCGGACAATGACGCGTAACGCCCGCATCGGCGTGGCCGCGGTGCTGGTGCTGACCCTGGTGGCCGGCGCGGCGCTGCTGCTGCGCTCCGGCGGCCCGCTGAACCGCAACCACGTGGTGGCCTACTTCGACAACAGCAACGGCATCTTCGTCGGTGACGACGTCCGCATCCTCGGCGTCAACGTCGGGCGGATCGACGAGATCGAACCCGAGTACAACCGGGTCAAGATCTCGTTCTCGTACGACGGCAACTACAAGGTGCCCGCGGACGCGAAGGCCGCCATCCTGTCGCCGGCGCTGGTGACCGGCCGCGCCATCCAGCTGACCCCGGTGTACTCCGGGGGACCGGTGCTGGCCAACAACGCGGTGATCGATCAGGACCGCACCGCGGTCCCGGTGGAATGGGCCGACTTCCGCGAGCAGCTCAACCGGCTCGCGGAAAACCTGGAGCCCACCGAACCGGGCGGCGTCAGCACGCTGGGCGCCCTGGTCAACACGACCGCGGACAACCTGCGCGGGCAGGGCGCCAACATCCGCGACACGGTGATCAAGCTGTCGCAGGCGTTCTCGGCGCTGGGCGACCACAGCACCGACATCTTCAGCACCGTGAAGAATCTGTCGATCCTGGTGTCGGCGCTGCAGGACAGCACCAACCTGATGCGTCAGCTCAACCAGAACCTGGCCAACGTCACCGGCCTGCTCGCCGACGATCCCGGTGAAGTCGCCGCCGCCATCAGCGATCTCAACGCCGCGCTCGGCGATGTGCAGTCCTTCGTGGCCGACAACCGCGAGACGTTGGGCACCACCTCGGAGAAGCTCGCCGCGGTGACCCAGACACTCAACGACAGCCTCGACGACATCAAGCAGCTGCTCCACGTCGCACCGAACACGCTGCAGAACTACATCAACATCTATCAACCCGCCCAGGGCGCGGCCACCAGCGCGTTGGCCATCGCCAACTTCCAGAACCCGGTGTCGTTCCTGTGCGGCGCGATCCAGGCCGCCTCGCGCCTCGGCGCCGAGCAGTCCGCGAAGCTGTGCACGCAGTACCTGGCACCGATCGTCAAGAACCGGCAGTACAACTTCCTGCCCATCGGACAGAACCTGTTCGTCGGCACCCAAGCGCGTCCGAACGAGGTGACCTACTCCGAGGACTGGCTGCGACCGGACTACATCCCGCCGCCAGGGC
>JAEWRC010000122.1 GCA_023460175.1 Actinomycetes bacterium | reverse complement strand
CGGCCTGGAAGTCACTGATGGACTTGCCGAACTGCTTGCGGTCCTTGGTGTAGTCGATCGCCGCATCCAGCGCGCCCTGGGCGATGCCGACGGCCTGGGCGCCGATGGTCGGGCGGGTGTGATCCAGCGTGGCCAGCGCGGTCTTGAACCCGGTGCCGGGCTCCCCGATGATCCGATCCCCGGGGATGCGACAGTTCTCGAAGTACAACTCGGTGGTCGGCGAGCCCTTGATACCGAGTTTGCGTTCCTTGGGGCCGACGACGAACCCTTCGTCGTCGGCGTGGACCATGAACGCCGAGATGCCGTTGGCGCCCTTGTCGGCATCGGTGACCGCCATCACGGTGTACCAGGTCGACTTGCCGCCGTTGGTGATCCAGCACTTGGCGCCGTTGAGGATCCAGTCCTGGCCGTCGGCCTTGGCCCGGGTGCGCATCGCGGCCGCATCCGAGCCGGCCTCGCGTTCGGACAGCGCGTAGGAGGCCATCGCCGAACCGTCGGCCAGCGACGGCAACACCTGGGCCTTGAGTTCCTCGGAGCCGCGCAGGATCAGACCCATCGTGCCCAGCTTGTTGACCGCCGGGATCAGCGACGCCGAGGCGTCCACCCGGGCGACCTCCTCGATGACGATGCACGCCGCCACCGAGTCCGCGCCCTGCCCGCCGTAGGACTCGGGCACATGGATCGCACTGAAACCCGAGGCGTTCAGCGCCGCCAAGGCCTCCTCGGGGAAGCGCGCATTCTCATCGACATCGGCCGCGTGCGGGGCGATCTCCTTCTCACACAACGCCCGAATCGCCGCCCGCAACTCCCGATGCTCCTCGGGCAGCTGAAACAAATCGAACGACGGATTCTGGTAGGCAGTGGATGTCATGAGTCGCGACTCTCCTTCGTGGTCGATGCCCCTCGGATGGCGCCCATCGCACGCAGCTCCTTGCGGAGGATCTTTCCGGTGGCTGATTTTGGGATCTCGTCGATGAAGTCGACGATGCGGATCTTCTTATGGGGCGATACCCGATCGCCGACGAACTT
The DNA here is from genome assembly GCA_023460175.1 of Actinomycetes bacterium. Lineage (GTDB taxonomy): Bacteria > Actinomycetota > Actinomycetes > Mycobacteriales > Mycobacteriaceae > Mycobacterium. The sequence continues at coordinate 17,346 of JAEWRC010000122.1, read as the reverse complement.
CATCACCGCCGTCTCGTCGAGGCTGTTGTCCTCGTCGGCGCGAACGACGAGCGCTTTGGGAACTTCTTCGCCGTCGTCGGAGATGGCTCCGATCACCGCAGCGTCCCGCACTTGGGGGTGGGTCAGCAGCAATGCCTCCAGTTCTGCCGGCGCAACCTGATAGCCCTTGTACTTGATGAGTTCCTTGACCCGGTCGACGATCGTCACGACGCCGTCCGCATCGACAGTGGCGATGTCTCCGGTATGTAGATAGCCCTCGGCGTCTACCGCGTCGGCGGTCGCCTGCTCGTTGTTCAGGTAGCCGGCCATCACATTCGGTCCCCTACACCACAGTTCGCCCATATCGGAGGTTCTCTCGGTGGGCACGGCGATCTCTTCGCCCGTGGCTGGGTCGACGAGCTTGCACTCCATGTTGGGGATCGTCAGGCCGACCGAACCCAAGTCGATGTCGTCGCGGTCGGCGGGAATCACATGCGACACCGGGCTCATCTCCGACATTCCGTAGCCCTGCCGTACCCGGCAGCCCAAGCGCTGGGCCACCGCCTGCCCGAGAGCGCGGTCAAGCGGTGCGGCGCCGGAGAAGATCACTCGAACGCTGGACAGATCATGGTCGTTGACCGCGGGATGCTTGGCCAATGCCACCGCAATTGGTGGGGCGATGAACATATAGGTGCAGCGATGGCGAGACACCGTCGCCAGGAATTCGTGGAGATCGAATTTGGGCATGGTGACCAGGCACGCCCGCTTGCGTAACGCGGTGTTGAGCAACATCGTCATCCCGTAGACATGGAAGAACGGCAAGACGGCGAGAATTTTGTCGGCCGCGTCGATCCCTATCACGGAGTTGACCTGACAAACGTTGGCGACCATGTTGCGGTGCGTGAGCATGACGCCCTTGGGCTTGCTGGTGGTCCCCGATGAATACGGCAGTACCGCAAGCTGTTCAGCGGAGTCATCGGCCAACTCCGGGGCAGGCGAATTCTGCGCGATCAAGCTCCGCAGCGACGGGACGCCGTCATCAGGGGGATCCAGGACATACACCCGCTCGGCTGGTATCCCCGCCGCCGCTGCCGCCCGCTGCGCTTGCGGCAGCAGTGCGGTGTTGGTGAATAGAAACTTCGCACGACCGTCGCGCAACTGGTTGGTGACATCCTCGGCGGTGTACAGCGCGTTGACCGTGGTCACGACACCACCGGCGCGGAGAATGCCATGGTAGGCCGCGGCGAATGCCGGGAGATTGACCGAGTGCAGACCAACGACGTCTCCGGGCCGCAGACCCACCGCCGTCAGGCCTCCCGCGATCGCGTGCACCTGTTCGATGAGGGTGCGGTAGGTGGTGGCGACACCCGAAGCCCCGTCGATGAGTGCCGGACGATCGAGATCGGCCGGGTCGATATCACCGAAGATGAAGTCAGGAAGGCTGAGTTCGGGGATCTCGACGTCGGGATAAGGACTCTTGAAACTCACGGGGGACCTCACGAAGATGGTGACGGCATGACTGTGTTCTTTCCCTGACGGCTCAGTACTTGTAGAAGCCCTCGCCGGTGGCGACCCCCAACTTGCCCTGGTCGATGTAGTGCTCCTTGATGTGCTCGGCGAACCGGCGCTGGTCCGGGTCCTCCGACGTCACCGAGACGGCGTACACGGTGTTGAGCCCGATGAGATCTATCGACTGAAAAGGACCGATCGGCGCTCCGGCGCCGATTCGCCAAGCCGCATCGACGGTTTCGGGATCGGCGACGCCGTTGATGAACACACTCGTGGCGGCCTGCAGGAACGGGACCAGCAGCGAGTTCAGGACGTAGCCGGACCGCTCCTTGTGCACCCGGATCGGGACCATCCCGATCTGCTCGGCGAATGCGACGACCCGCTGGTAGACCGCGGGATCGGTGTCGGGTGAGCCCATGACCTCGGCGATGTTGCGGAACCAGATCTGGTTGGAGAAGTGCAGGTGCAGGTACCGGTCCGGTCGATCCGTGAAGTCCTTGATGTCGCTGGGGAGCAGCGTGGAAGAGTTCGAAGCGAAGATCGTCTTCTCGGGAGCCAGTGGGCCGATTTTCTCGAAGATCGAGCGCTTGAGCTCCAAATACTCGGGTGCGGCTTCGATCACCAGATCGGCGTCACTCACCGCGGTGGCGAGGTCGGTCGTGTAGGTGATTGCCTCCGGGACAGCCGCTGCCTTGGCTGCGTCGACCCCGGGCACCATGGCGGGATGCGCCGTCGCGAACCCGGTGAATCGTTCCTTGGCGAGCGCCAGTGCCTCGTCACTGATGTCGTAGACGGTGACAGCGAAGCCGCTGTAGGCGGTCTGGTACGCGATCTCCGAGCCCAGCACACCGACACCGAGGACGGCCACTTTCTGCAGACGGTCGCCGGCGCTGACTGGCACGGTTGAGCTCTCGGACATGTAGTTCTCCTGGCGCTGGGTTGCTTTGGCGGGCAGCAATCGTCGCTGCCGTGACCACAGTCACACGCGCCGGCAGTTAGGTCACCGGGCAAACGAGCCAGAAAGGCGAACTTGATTTGGGCGAACAGTCCAAACTGGTGGATCGGTCAGGGCGGGGGGTCGAGAAACGATTCCCCGAACCACTCGCAGGCGTGCAGCGCCAGGGCGATGTGCAGCGAATCCTCCTCGACGCCGTGGCCCAGAAGTTTTTCGATCAAGCCGAGGCGATACAAGATGGTGTTCTTATGGCAGGTCAGTTCGCGGGCAGCCTTCGTCGCACTCTGCTGGACTTCGAGGTAGACGCGCAGGGTGTGGCGCAACTCGTCCTCGCGGCGTGCGCGCAGCGCCAGCCCGCCGAGCACCTCGCGGACCCAATTGCGGGCGTGCTCAGGGGCGCCGGCCAGAAAGGCCAGCGCCGATACATCGCGGTACGGGAAGACGGCTCGGTCCGCACACAGACGTCCGACTCCGTGCGCGGCCATGGCCTGGCGATGCGAAAGGGTGAATCCCTCGGGCCCTCGTCCCGGGTTGCCGAACGCAAGCCGAACCCCCGGCTCGTCCGCCGTGACCTTCCGCTCGATGTCGGCGACCAGGTCCGCAGCCAGAAGGTCGCGCTCCGGCTGCGGTATCCATGCCCACACCGTCCACGCATCGCGAGTGATCACCAGCTTGTGGGCACCGCCTCCCAACAGTTCCGCGGCGACGGCGAGAGCGCGCTGCGCGCGGATGAGCTCGTCGCCCGAACTGATATCGGGGTCGGTCCACGCCACGGCGGCCAGATGACGTTGCCGCAGCCGGTATCCGAGGGCTTGTTCGGTCTCGTCCGTGTCCACCGGACGGCCTTCCACCATGGCAAGGACTCGGTCGATTCGTACAGATTCGGCCTGGCGCAACCACCGATCGCGCTCGTCTTCGTACTCGACCGCAATGCGTTGACACAGGAGGTCGAAGTACTTGTTCGAGATCGCGTTCAATTCGATGCACTCGGATGCCAACGCGGCGACATCGGTGGTGAGGCTGGCGAGCTCTCGGGTGCAGATCTGCATCCAGCGGGAATGGCCGAGTTGGTAGGAGCGAATGATCTCGTAGAGCGGAATGCCCCGTCGGGCGAGTTGCCGCACCAGCGACATTGCCCCGAGCGGAGGCTCGGCCAAGGTCAAATCGTCGGGCTGCGACACCACGTGGCGGAGCAGTTCCAGATTGGAATAGGTTGAGATCCTGACCGGTTCGTAGTCGACGTTGTCGACCTTGACACGTTCGATGGTGTCGACGATCAACGTGGTGATCTCGTCGGAGATCTCCATGTTGTGCTCGTCCAGAAACGCGACGAGGGCACTCCGAAGCGGCGCTACGTCCGGCATGTCTGCGATTCTCCCCTTCTTTGGACGGTTGGTCCAAACCGGGCGCGCCTTCCTGGGTGATCGGCACGGTGCTTTCGGTGCCCCTCGATGTGATCCTGGACTCAATGGGATCGGCGCCGCAAGTGCCTCCCGGACGTACGACAGTCAGGAGTGGAGCGTGTCCGCAAACTCAGTTACACCCGCCGTGGGTACCGAGGCCCGCCCCTTGCCGAGGCATGTCGACGTCCTCGTCGTCGGTGCCGGCATCTCCGGGATCGGGATGGCGTGCCACCTGACCACCAAGCAGCCCGGTCGCACTTTTGCGGTGCTCGACGGCCGCGCGGCAATCGGTGGGACCTGGGATCTGTTCCGGTATCCCGGCATCCGCTCGGACTCCGACCTGCACACCTTCGGGTACGAGTTCAAGCCCTGGACGAAGAAGAACGCGATCGCCGACGCGCACGAAATCATGGACTACCTGCACGAGACGATCGACGAGTACGGGTTGGCCGATCGAATCCACCTGGGCCACAAGGTGATCAGCGCCGACTTCGCCAACGATGCCGGCGTCTGGACCGTGACAGTGCAGCGCACCGAGGATGATCAACAGTTCACGATGACCTGCGGATGGCTGTTCTCAGCCTGCGGCTACTACGACTACGACGGCGGATATTCGCCGGCCTTCGAGGGCCAGGACGACTTCGCCGGTCAGGTGGTACATCCGCAGGCCTGGCCCGAGAATCTGGACTACACCGGTAAGAAGGTCGTGGTCATCGGTTCCGGTGCCACCGCCGTCACCTTGATCCCCGCGATCGCCGAGCAGGCCGGGCACGTCACGATGCTGCAGCGGTCGCCGACCTACGTGATGTCGCTACCGAAACAAGACCCGATTGCCAACACCCTGAATCGGTTGCTGCCGGAGGCCCTGGCCTATCGACTCACCCGCCGACTCAACATCAAACTGCGCTCGCTGCTGTACACGGCCAGTCAGCGCTATCCCGACGCCGTCCGCCGATTCATTCGCCACGGCGTCGCCAAGGCATTGCCCGCGGATTTTGACGTCGACACCCACTTCAACCCGCACTACAACCCGTGGGAGCAGCGGTTGTGCGTCGTACCGGACGGCGACCTGTTCGCCGCCATCTCCCGGGGGACGGCCTCGGTCGTCACCGACCGCATCCAACGCTTCACCGAGCGGGGCGTCCTGCTGGCCGGTGGGGAGGAACTGCAGGCCGACATCATCGTCACCGCAACGGGTTTGCAACTGCTGCCGTACGGTGGCATCGCGCTCAGCGTCGACGGGCAGGAGGTCGACCTCAACGCGGCGCTGGTGTACAAGGCGCTGATGCTCAGCGGCGTACCCAACTTCGCATTCGCCATCGGCTACACCAATTCGTCGTGGACGCTGAAGGTCGATTTGGTCGCCGAGCACCTGTGTCGCCTGTTGGCGCACATGGACCGGCACGGCCACACCGTCGCGGTCCCGGTGGACGACGATCCGAGCGTGCAACGCCGCCCCCTGTTCGACTTCGGTGCGGGTTACGTCCAGCGGACGGCGGACCTGTTCCCGCTGCAGGGCTCACACGGGCCCTGGACGATGCCCCAGTCGTACGCGGTGGACCGAGATCGCCTGCGGCACGGCCCGGTTGAGGATCCGGCGCTCAGGTTGCGCTCGACTACCGCTGTTACCGCCAACGACGTCGCACGCGAGGGCGACCCAGCCGGAGTGCCGGCGTGAGTCCCCCGACCCTGATCAACGTGGCCGGTAGAACCACCCGGATCCGGATCGACGGCGACCATGACGGCCCGCCCGTCGTCCTATTGCACGGCATCGGACGCAGCCTCGAGGACTGGTCCTCGGTGGTTCGGCCGCTCGCTGAGCATCGTCGCGTGATCAGCCTGGACCTACCGGGATCCGGGTTCTCGGCACGTCGGCCGGAACGTACCACCCTGACGTCGCTGGCGCTGGGCACCCTCGAGACGCTCGATGCGTTGGGGGAGACCGGCCGCGTCCACCTGATCGGCAACTCGCTCGGCGGCGGTGTCGCCCTGCAGGTGCAGGCCCTGGCGGCGCACCGAGTGGAGAGCGTCACCCTGGTGAACAGCGTCGGATTCGGCTCCGAGGTGACGCCGATGTTGCGGCTGATCACGGTTCCGGTGCTCGGGCGACTGGCGACACTACGCACCACGCGACTGAGCGCGAAACTCTCCGAGCAACTCAGCTACGCGGACCGTTCGTTGGCGACCCCGGCGCGCATCGAGCACGCATTGGCGATCTCGCGACAGCCCGACCCTGGTCGGGTGATGCATGAAACCGCGCGGTCGCTGGGCACGTTTCGAGGGGTACGCGCCCAGTGGCGCCAGTCCCTGCTGGATGCCGTCGCATTGCACCCCCGTCCGACGCTGGTGCTGTGGGGGGACCGCGACCGGGTGCTGCCGGCCAAACATCTGGGGGCTGCGGGCCGGGCTCTGCGGCATGCTCAGACCCACGTGTTCACCGACATCGGACACATGCCGCAGATCGAATGCCCCGATGCGTTTGCCGAGGTGGTCAATGATTTTCTCGACAACGTCGAAAGCTCTCTCGCGAAGGAGAACCCGTGACCTCGATTCAGGACCCGTTGACCCTGCCCAACGGGCAGGTGCTGCCGAACCGCATCATGAAGTCCGCGCTGAGTGAAGCCCTGGGCACGAAGGGCAATTCGCCCGATCATCGCCTCGAACGGCTCTACCGCACCTGGAGCGAGGGCGGCTACGGTCTGCTCATCACCGGAAACGTGATGGTCGACCGCCGCCAGCTCGGCGAACCCGGCAACGTGGTGATCGAGGACGACCGCGACCTCGACATGTTGTCCCGGTGGGCCAAGACAGCCCAAGACGCCGGCGTCCCCATCTGGACACAGATCAATCACCCCGGTCGCCAGTCGAACCCGCTCGAACTCGGCCACACTCCGGTGGCGCCGAGTGCAATTCAGCTGAACTTCCCGGGTGCCGCAAAGCCCCGTGCGCTGACCTCGCCGGAGATCGAAGACATCATCGAGCGGTTCGCCACCGCGGCCGCGGTCAGTGAGGAAGCAGGGTTCAACGGCGTCCAGGTTCATGGTGCCCACGGGTATTTGGTCTCCCAGTTCCTGTCTCCGCTGTCGAATCAGCGCGACGACGAATGGGGTGGAGACCCGGAACGCCGGAGGCGCTTCGTTCTCGAGATCATCCGTCGGATCCGCGGGCGGGTCTCCCCGGGTTTCGCGGTCGCGATCAAGCTGAACTCGGCCGACTTCCAGCGCGGCGGTTTCACCGAGGACGAATCCCGTGATGTGCTCAAAGCCCTCTCCCACGAAGGTCTCGATCTGATCGAGATCAGCGGCGGAAGCTACGAGGCTCCGGCCATGATGGGCGGCGATGTCGCGGCCAGCACCCGTGCGCGAGAGGCCTATTTCCTCGAGTACGCCAGCACGGTCCGTACCCAGGTCAGCGACATCCCGCTGGCGGTCACCGGTGGGTTCCGCTCCCGTGAAGCAATGGAACTCGCGATCTCGTCCGGCGATTGCGACGTCGTGGGTATCGGCAGGCCCACTGCCATCACTCCCGATGCCGCCGCGGCCATTCTGCAGCGCCGCACCGTGCGCCTGACCGAGCACCAGGTGAAGCTTGGCATGGAGGGTCTGCTGGGCAAGGTCACCGACGTCAAAGCGCTACGAGGCCTTACCGATCTGAACTGGCACACCGACCAGCTGCATCGCATGGCTGCAGGTCGATCCCCGGATCTCAGCCGGGGGACCCTGGCCACCGTTGCCGCGATGGTGCGCCGCAATGGCCGGACCTCGTTCCGTCGTAAGCGTGGCGGCTGACGAAAGACCCCCGAGGCCCCGCGCGCTGGTCCCGGCCTGATTACCGTAAGAACATGTCAGACCAATCAGTTGCCATCGACGTGGCACACCCGCCGGAACTCCTGATCACAACGCTGAACCCGATCCTCGGCCGGATCCTGCGCACCCCGCTGGGCCGCCCGCTCGGCGAGTTCATGCTGGTGCGGTTCGCCGGACGAAAATCGGGCCGCTCGTTCGCGGTGCCGGTCAGCGCCCACGAGCTCGACGGCGACCTCTACGCCGTGCTCGAGGCGCAGTGGAAGTACAACTTCCGCGACGGCGCCAACGCCGTGGTCCATCATTCGGGTCGGCGCCGCGAACTGCGCGGGCAGCTGATCACCGACCGGGCGGCCGTCGTCGACATCGTCAACCGGTTGGCCGTCGCGTACGGGCCCAAGAAGGCGCAGCGCACCATGGGCATGGGCTTCCGCGACGGCCAACTGCCCACCATGGCCGACTGGGAGGACGCGGTCGCGCGGTTGAACATCGCGACGATCAAGTTCACACCGCGCTCCTGATCCCGGAGTCGGCACCTCCATCCACCCGGCCAACGGGGCTAGGCTAGCCTGTCCTAACCTGACGGGCGTTGCACAGGCTGCGCAAAGGTGGGAGGTAGGGGCACGGTGGTTGCAGTCGGTGCCGCCCAGGGTGAGCAACCCGCCGCCGGAGCCCCGTCGCACCAGCACCGCCGTCTCGATATCCAGGGGTTGCGCGCGGTCGCGGTCCTGGTGGTCATCCTCGACCACGTCGGGATGCCGGGATTCCCCGGCGGTTTCGTCGGTGTCGACGTCTTCTTCGTGATCTCCGGCTACGTGATCACCCGCATGCTCCTGCACAAGCCCACGCGACCGCGCGGCGCCTGGTTCCTCGACTTCTACGCCAAACGCGCTCGCCGGATCGTCCCGGCCGCCACCGTCGTCATCGTCCTCACGGTGATCGCGACCTTCGAGCTCACCAACTTCCTGCGCGGCGCCCGCGTGCTACCGGATGCGACGGCCACATCGCTGTTCCTCGCGAACTTCCACTTCATCGCGACCGGTACCGACTACGCTCGGCTCGGGGCCGATCCCTCTCCGCTGCAGCACTACTGGTCGCTGGCGGTCGAAGAGCAGTTCTACCTGGTGCTGCCCCTGGTGATCATCCTGGCGATCGCCGTGGCGGCGCGGTTGCGCCGAGCCACGACGGCGCAGGTGTTGGTCGGGCTCCTGGTCGCGGTCGTCGTCGCCAGTTACCTGTATTCGCTTCTGTTGACCGCCGTGAACGGCACCGCGGCGTTCTTCTCGCCCCTGACCCGGGCCTGGGAACTGGCGATCGGCTGCCTGATCGCCGTGGCCGGGCCCTGGTTGGTCGCCCGGACCTCGGCGGCCACGGCGGCGGTGCTGTGCTGGTCCGGAATCGCGGCCATCGCTTGGTCGGTCGCCTTCCTCGACGACACCAGCAGTTTCCCGGGTTCGATCGCCGCAGTGCCGGTGCTCGGCGCCGCGGCGATCCTGGTTGCCGGGGCGCGCTCGGAGCGCACGCTGCCCGCCGCCGTGCTGGGTAGCCGCATACCCCGCTACATCGGTGACATCTCCTACTCGCTGTACCTCGTGCACTGGCCCGTGTTCACGATCACCGCCGCGCGCATCGGGGAGGACTTCTCCCTCGCCATGCAGTTGCTGCTCATCGGGGTGACCTTCGTGGGTGCCGCAGCCATGTACCACGGCTTCGAGAATCCGATCCGGCGGTCCCGCGCGCTCGCGGCGCGGCCCTGGCTGTCTCTGGCGATCGTCCCGGTTAGCATCGCCGTCGTCTTCGCGGTCGCGGCCTTCGAGCGCTACCGCTGGTCCCTACCGGTTCCCCTTGTCCAGCAGTTGTTCTGAGAATTTTGCGAAAGGATCGTTGATGGCGATGCGCTTCACCGCCACGGTATTCACAGGCGTGGCGATGTGTGCTGCCCTGATGTTGACCGGATGCATGCCGCCGGCCGATGACTCGGCTTTGGTTCCGGAGTCGGAGTCCGAGCGGGAATCGGTATCGGCGCCGGCCGCGGTCCCGGCTTCGGAGGTGCTGGCAGCGGTGCAGGCCGCGACCACCGTGCGGGATCTTCCCCCGACCATCACCAACGATGCGCTGCTGGCCACCAGCGGCGACTACACCGAACAGTGGGGGGTCGAGGGATGTAAGCCAGACCTGGAGGTCACTCGGCTCGACGACCTCGAGCCGTGCACGCTCGGTGACCCCGACGGCGAGCGCACCATGGTGGTGATCGGTGACTCCGCGGCATCGATGTGGCACGAGGGCTTCGATCTCATCGGCCAGCGCAACGGCTGGCGGGTGCTCATGTTGGCCAAGAGCAACTGCGGCCCCGCGGCCCTGACCTACTACCAGTACCAACTCGAGCGCGAGTACACCGAGTGCGATGTCTGGCAGGACTGGCGGATGCAGACCATCGCCGCGGAGAACGCCGACATCGTCGTGCTGACCGGGGCGTACGACGGCGGCAATCAGGGCCCCGGTCGCCACACGACCCCGCAGATCTGGCGCGACGCCCTGGTGCAGACCATCGAACAACTGCCCGCGGGCACCGCGGCCGTCCTCCTCGGCAATATTCCGCGTCCGTCGGCGAGCCCGTCCGACTGTCTGGCCGAGAATCCCTCCGACATCACCCGGTGCGCGACACCGGCCGCCGAAGCGCTCCCGGACCAGACGCCCTGGTTGGAGGCCGCAGCACAGACCGGCCAGACCTACGTCGATATCGACCCGTGGTTCTGCACCGAGGTCTGCCCGGCCGTGGTCGCCGACCAGCTCGTCTACGCCGGGCGCTACCACATCTCCGGGCAGTACGCCCGGTACCTGTCCGGCGCCATCGAGGAGGCCATGACACCCGCGCTGACCGCGCCGCGGTGACTAGGCTGGGGGCATGCCGTCAGCACCGATCCGGGTAGGTTTCATCGGGCTCAACCCCGGGATTCATTGGGCCGCAACAGCGCACATTCCGGCGCTGGCGGCGCTGCCGAACGAGTATCGGGTTGTCGGCGTGGCCAACACCAGCCTGGCCAGTGCGCAGCGCGCCGCCGCGGCGTTCGAGCTGCCGCACGCCTTCCCCGACGCGCAGGCGCTGGTGGAATCGCCCGAGGTCGACCTGGTGGTGGTCACCGTCAAGGTGCCGCACCACCACGGGTTGGTCACCGCGGCCCTCGAGGCCGGCAAGCACGTCTACTGCGAGTGGCCCCTGGGCAACGGCACCGCCGAGGCGCGGCAACTGGCGGACCTGGCGGAGGCCAAGGGTGTGTGCACCGCGATCGGCACGCAGATGCGGGTCGCCCCGGAGGTGCAGCACCTGCGCGAACTCATCGCCGACGGCTATGTCGGCGAGGTGCTTTCGACCACCCTGGTGGGCAGCGGCGGCCAGTGGGGCGCCGAGACGGACGCCGCGCACGCCTACCTCTACGACCGCGCCAACGGGGCGACACTGCTGAGCATCCCGCTCGGCCACACGCTCGCCGGTCTGCGCGAGGTGCTCGGCGAGATCGGCAGCGTGTCGTCGCGGCTGCTCAACCGGCGCACGACGGTCGAGGTGACCGACACCGCCGAGACCCTCGACGTCACCACGCCGGATCAGGTGCTCGTGGCGGGGGAGATGGCAAGTGGTGCCGCGCTGTCGATCCACTACCGCGGCGGCATGTCCCGCGGGACCAACCTGCTGTGGGAGATCAACGGCACCGAGGGCGACATCCAGGTGACCGGTGCCAGTGGGCACGCTCAGATTGTTCAGTTGGCCATCAAGGGTGCCCGCGGCGAGGCGACCGAACTGACGGACCTGATGCCGCCCGCCGGGGCCTACACGGGGTGGCCGCAGGACTCGACGGCCCGCAACGTGGCCGGCATCTATGCGCTGCTGGCCCGGGACATCCGCGAGCGAACGCACTCGGCGCCGAGCTTCCGGGATGCCGTTGCGCTGCACGAGATTCTGGATTCGATCGAGGACTCGGCGGGCGCCACGGATCGGTGAGATCCGCCTGTCACCACGTGACGGGGAGTTCGTAGACGCCGTAGGCGAGCCGGTCGTTCTTGAACTCGATGTCCTCGATCGCTCGCTGAACCGAGGAGGCATTGGCAATGGCACTACCCAGAAGCGCGGCTTCGCTGGACGGTCGGATCGCCGTCGTCACCGGCGGGGGCTCCGGCATCGGGCGAGGCATCGCCGAAGCCTTTGCCGAATACGGTGCGCGGGTGGCGATCTGGGAAAGGGATGCACAGGCTGCCGAATCGGTCGCCGCAGCGGTTGGCGGTCTGGCCTGCGTGACCGATGTCCGCGATCCCGAACAGGTTGACGCCGCGCTGTCTCGAACCGTCGAGCGGCTCGGTGTGCCTACGGTCCTGGTCAACAACGCCGGCGGCACCTTCAAATCGCCGTTCCTGGAGACCTCGGCCAACGGCTGGGATGCCTTGATCCGCGCCAACCTCACCCAGGTGCTGTTGTGCACGCAGCGGGTCGCTCGCACCATGGTGCAGCACGAGGCAGCCGGCAGCATCGTCAACATCACCTCCATCGAGGGCACTCGCGCGGCGCCGGGCTACGCCGCGTACGCCGCGGCCAAGGCCGGAGTCATCAACTTCACTCAGACTGCCGCCCTGGAGTTGGCGTCGCATCGGATCCGGGTCAACTGCCTGGCGCCGGATTTCACCCTCACCGAGGGAATGGAGCGCATCGGAGATCCGGAATCGCTGGCCAATGCCGTCAGCATGATCCCGCTGGCGCGCGCGGGTCACGTCGACGAAATGGGCGGAGCAGCAGTATTTCTGGCGACCGACCTGAGCGCCTATGTGACCGGCCAGACGATCCACGTCGACGGCGGTACCAGTGCCGGCGGCGGGTGGTATCACCACCCGGTCAGCGGCGAGTACATCCTGGGTGCCCCGCGTCCCGACTGACACAGTCGGTGCACGTAGTCCTGTCCGGACGCAGTTTGCACCACACGTTGGAGGCCTCGACGAGTTCAGGGAAGCGGTGCTCCGGAACCTTAGTCGGGCAGATCCAACGACGAAAAATGCTCGCGCAGCTGGTATTTCAGGATCTTACCGGTCGGGGTCCGAGGAATGGCATCGATGAACGCGGTGTGCTTGGGCAGTTTGTACCGGGCCAGCTTGCCCTCGCAATGCGCCAGCACGGCGGCCACATCGAGGTCGCCCTCGGCGCGTACCACCACGGCAAGCGGCGCTTCACCCCACTTGTCCGAGTGGACGCCCACGACCGCGGCGTCGGCGATACCGGGGTGGGTCAGCAGCACGTTCTCGATCTCGGCCGGGTAGATGTTCTCGCCCCCGGAGATGATCATGTCCTTGATCCGGTCCTGGATGTAGATGAACCCGTCGGCGTCGCGCACCGCGATATCGCCGGTGTGCAACCAGCCGTCGACGATCGTCGCCGCAGTGGCTTCCGGCCGGTTCCAGTAGCCGGCCATGAGGTGGCGCCCGCGCAGCAGCACTTCGCCGGGGACGCCGGGCCCGACATCGGCGCCGTTGGCATCGATGATGCGTGCCTCGGTGTGGAAGTACGGCTTGCCGGTGGAGCCCGCCGCTCGACCGCGTCCTCGGAACTGATCGCGCAACCTATTCCGTGCGACTCGGTGAGGCCGTAGATCTGGTGGATCTCGAAGCCCAGCGCGAGGTAGGACTCGAGCAGCGACACCGGCACGGGCGCCGCGCCGGTCGCGATCCAGCGCAACACCAGCGACTCGCGCAGTTCGGGCCGGTAGGTCGGCAGCATCACGTTCAGCATCGCCGGCACGGCGATGGCGTTGGTGATGCGCTCGTCCCGGAATACCTCCCACACCTGCACGGGATCGAAGTCGCGCATCATGACGACGGTCGCGCCGCGGTAGACGCACCAGACCAGCGGTCCCAGCGCCGCGACGTGGAACATCGGCGTCGCCATCAGCCACCGGTCCCGAATGCGCAGGTCGATGGTGGCCGTCAGGTCGACCAGCGCCCACTGCACGCTGTCGTGGGTGTGTACCGCGCCTTTCGGCTGCCCGGTGGTGCCCGAGGTGTACATGATGAACACCGGGTCATCACCGTCGGCATCGACAGTCACCGGGTCGGCCGGTGCCCGCTCGACGAGTGACTCGTAGTTTTCTGTCCACGCCGGTTGATCGTCACCGACGCGCACCCAGTGCGCGACGTCCGTCGCGTCGCCGTCGTGCAGTTCGGCGACGGCGGCGTCGTACGCGGCGTCGAACACCAACACCGTCGCCCCCGAGTCGCGCAGCAGGAAGGCCAACTCATGGGCGACCAACCGCCAGTTCAGCGGAACCACGATCAGCCCGGCTTTGGCCGCGCCGTAAAAGACCTCGACGAACTGGTGGCCGGTGGGCAGCAGCACCGCGACCCGGTCGCCCTTGGCCAGCCCGAGCCCGGTCAACGAGTGCCCGGCCCGGTCGCTGCGTGCGTTGAGTTCGGCGAAGGTGAACCGCCGGCCACCGGGCTCGTCATAGCCCAGGTCGACCAACGCCTCCGCATCGGAATTCAACAGCGCCCGCTTGGACAGCTGCGCTCCGAGGTTCATGAGTGTCTCCTATCCGCTCACCAGGTGCGGGCGACCTCCTATACAAATGTATACCGGACATGTCAGTTGTATAGCAAGCTTCACCTGCGTATAGCCGGTCGCGCGCACGCAACCGCGGTGGGCCGGTCGCCGGTGTGGGATTCCACTAGTCGTGGCGGGCGACCACGCGCGTGACCTGCAATGCGCCGGCGAATCTCTTTGACGGCGGAACTTAATTCGTCCCATTCCGACGGCGGAATCCTGCGGTGAGTCTGCATGCGGCCCCTCCACCTCCCTATGACCAAAAGCGATACCGCGTCCTAGATCACGCGGCTCGCTGATGGTCATCGCGCTGAGGTCGCGAGCGCGGATCGCGGCGCGAGAGCGCTGAGTTCGAGGACCGATAATAGCTAGCGAAAGTGTCGACTTGTCGCGCTTGATGCGTACGATCTCTCGGATGCCAGATCTCCACGATTCCGACGATTTGCCGACCACCAAGCTGGCGTGCCCCCGGTGAATGAGTCCGCCGTGTTTTAGAGTCCTGTGGCCCCGGGTAGGGGTCGGAAGGGACGATGAATCACATGGCTGGCCGGAAGAAGCATTCCGCCGAGGACATCGTGCGCAAGCTGCGCCGCGCTGATGAGCTCGCCGCCGCGGGCAAGACGAACGAGGAGATCGCCACCGAGCTGGAGGTGTCGCCGGCGACGCTGTACAACTGGCGCCGCAGCTACGGCGGCATGGACGTCGACGCCGCCAAGGAGCTGCGCGAGCTACGTGAGCAGAACAGCCGCCTCAAGCGACTGCTGGCCGAAGCCGAGCTGGAAAAGGATGCCCTGCGAGAGGTGGCCAAGGGAAAATTTTGAGCCCGGACGCCAAGCGCCGTGCCGTGGACATGCTCAAAGAGGTACTGGGCCTATCCGAACGGCTGGCATGCAAGGCGGTCGGGCTTGCCCGCGCCACCTACCGGCGAACTCCACTGGCGCAGACACCCGCCGATCCCGACGCCGAGCTACGCACCTGGGTGCGGGGCTACTCGGCCAAGCACCCCTGCCACGGGTTCCGGCGGGCCTGGGCGGCCTTGCGCCACGACGAGCACCGTGCGGTCAACAAGAAGAAGGTGCACCGACTGTGGAAGGAAGAAGGGTTGCAGCGGCGGGTGCACAGTCACCGCAAGCGTGCCGGTCAGTCGTCGTGGGCGCCCGAGGTCCAAGCCGATGCGCCGAAGGTGGTGTGGGCGCTGGATTTCCAGTTCGACTCCACCATCGACGGCCGGGCGGTCAAGATCGCCTCGATGATCGACGAGCACACCCGCGAATCGCTGCTGCACATCGTGGAGCGCTCGATCACCGGCGAACGGCTCGTCGATGAGCTCGAGCGGGTGTTCGCCGCGGCCGGTGGGCCGCCGATGGTGCTGCGGATGGATAACGGCCCGGAGATGATCTCCCAAGCGCTGCAAGCGTTCTGCGAGGGCAAAGTCGGCCTGTCTTACATCCCGCCGGGCACCCCTTGGAACAACGGCCACATCGAATCGTTCAACAACCGGCTACGAAGGGAGTGCCTCAACCGCAACCACTGGACCAGTCTTCTCGAAGCCCGCGTCGTCATCGGCGACTTCAAGCACGACCACAACCACCGACATCGCCACTCGGCCCTGGGCTACCAGACCCCGGCCGAGTACGCTGCCCGATGCAGCCACACCCACCACCCCGTGGCCTGCGAAATCAACTGAAATCGGTATCAACACAACCCGGCTCTACAACCGGATGGACCGACTATCGGGGACCTGCCAAAGCCTCATGCGTGGTTCGAACATGTGCGAGCGTTGACCAAGGAGGGGCTGACGAAAGACGAGCTTCACGCTCGAGGCGAGGAACTTGGTCAGGTGGCCGCCAACATCGATGTGATCGCCGGCAGAATCCGGGCTCAGGACGCAAGTAGGTCCGACTCCATTCGTGCGGTCGCTCGTGACGCCCGAGAACTTGGTGACATCCTGACGTCTCCCGTCGCGTTCACAATCAGTGATAGCGAGCAAGATAGAACTACGCAGCAGTTCACATTTGGACAGATCGTCGATCGTGACGAGTTGCAGACCCTGCATTCGCAAACGAATGTGACCGAGAGCTACATCGGCACCGCGACGGACTCTGCGGTCCTCGCCCACATCGACCAATATGGCGCATTCCTTTCAGACTGGCAGCGGACGGCCCTCGCACCTGCTGTTGACAAATTCCGAACAGCGACGACTGGAACGACCGCGCTTTCCATCACGGCGAAGATTCCGATAGGCATCAGTGAACTGATCTTCCAACGCTCAGGACATGCCATCGAGTCGATCGAGCGTGAAGCGGAAGCCAGGCTCAACCAGATCGAGCGCGTCACGACTCAAGTCGGGCAACAAGGACTCGCGAAAGCGTTCGTTGAAGCAGGCAAGAAGGCCGAGTGGTCGGCCGTCCGCTGGACGATCGGCGTAATCCTGTGCGTAGCTGGCGGCATCGGCCTGCCTGCGTGGGCGCTAGCGGCTGAAAGCTCTATCCTTACGCAGGTGGCTGGAGGGACTGAGGCCATCATCAAGGCGGCCCTCGGTTTGCCGTTGTTTGCGCTCGCCGCGTATTGCGGCCATGTCGCATCTCAACAGCGACAAACTGCGCGACACATGAAAATCCTTACTGCCCAGCTGAACTCTGTCGCGGCCTACAGCAACGAACTGCCGGAGGACCAACGACTGGAATTGCTGATGCTTCTCGGCAAGCGAACCTTTTCTGACCCAGGTCTAATTCAGCTCGACAAGGGCAAGCTGTCATACGTCCCAGATGACTTTGCCGAGCTGACGCAAAAACTCATTGAACTTCGCAAGAAGGCCTAGGCCGTCACGTTGGAAGGTTGTTTGCGGTGTTTCCACGGATATCGGTGGTACGGTTGATGGCTTAGCGATGGTGGCGCGAGATTAAAAGTCAGCGTTCGGCGATGCTTCGCCCCCCGGCGTGAAAAGACCGGCCTGGCACCGTAACCGTCGCCTATCGGTCGCACTAAGTATCTATTGATCCGCCCCGGAATGTCGGGAGGTTCTCTTATCTGAGTGCCTCCTCGGTGTGAGGGTGCCGTTGGCGATGGTAGTAGAGCGCTTCAGCCCGGTCCGGTGTCAGGTCCTGGCAGTAGCCATTGGGC
>JAEWRC010000121.1 GCA_023460175.1 Actinomycetes bacterium | reverse complement strand
CGCATTGCGGGGTGCGCAACCCTGCGCACCGAAATCGCCCCGCGCGCCGGGGTATTGGCGGTTACGCTGCCGTCTGTGACGCTCCCCCACACCACCGCCGGACGCCGCGGGCTCACCCAACGGCCGGCCGCCCTGGCCCTGGCCGCCGGTCTGCTCGCCGTTCCCGGGATCCCGATGCTGGCCAATGCCGCGCTGCCCGCCCCCGCCTGGCAGAGCGCCCAGGCCGAGGATCAGCTCGACGTCGCCACCGAGGACGGCCACCGCCTGTCGGTCGTGGCGCCCGACGGCTGGGTGGCACGCGACCTCGGCAACGGCGCGGTGCTGCAGGGCGAGGACGCCACGGTGCTGATCCAGGTTTTCGATCTCGACGGCCGCGATCCCGATGCGGTGGCGCAGCGGCTGATTCGGCTCAACCGGGTGCAGGGCATCAGCTCCGCACTCGACGGCGGCCGGGTCGCATCCACCGACGGCACGCTGGCGGGCACCACCTGCCTGGCGGTCACCGCCGCGGCCGCCGGCAGCTGCGCGTTCCTGGCCGACGAGGACATGATCGTGTCCGTGGTCGCGCTCGGTCCCTCCGCCCCACCGATCGCCGACGTCGTCGGCCCGATGACGAGGACCGCGCAGTGACCGCCACCCTTGCCGACGAGACCATCCCCGCCGCCGACCGGCCCGTGGTCTACCGGCCGCAGTCCGCGGTGTTCTGGCTGCTGATCGTGGCGCTGGGCCTCGGGATCCTCGGGCTACTCGGCGAATTCGGCCCGTCGATCAGCGAAACCCTGAACACCCAGTTGGCCCTGGCGCCGATCTGGTTGGGGTTCATCGCCTTCCTGCTGTGGCTGATGTTCAAGTTCGACCCGTACCGCAGCGTGCGCCGCTTCCCGCAGGCCCTGGTGGCCGGTGCCGCGTTGGGCGCGACCACCGCGGTGGTGATGTCGATGCACGGCAACGGCGCCGTGCAGCAGTTGTGGGCGCGCGTCCTGGACCCCGACACGGTGGCCGCCTGGGGCCCGGCGCTCAGCGCCCCCTTCGTCGAGGAGGCCGCAAAGGGGCTGTGCGCCACCGTCATCCTGGTGCTGTGCGCCGCGACCTACAACCGCATCTCGCACGCGTTGATGCTGGGGATGTTCGTCGGCTTCGGCTTCGACATCAGCGAGGACCTGACGTATGCGACCCGCTCGGCGATCTACAGCCTGGACTCCGATCTGGCCGGCGCCGGCGTCAACCTGGTTGTCCGCATCCTCACGGCAATCCCCGCGCATTGGTCCTACACCGGCCTGTTCACCGTCGGTGTGCTGCTGCTCCTGCCGTCGTTCGCCGGGGGCGACCGCTGGTCCCCCGGCCGGCGCCTCGGGGTCGCGGCCGCCCTGATGTGCAGCGCCGTGTTCATGCATTTCATCTGGGATGCGCCGGTGCCGGACAGCATCGGGACCAAGTTCGCCATCAACCTCGCCATCTTCTTCACCGCGGCGCTGCTGCTGATCCGCGACGAACGCGACCGGGTGCGCGGCCTCATCGCGCGAGGCCGCGACGCCGAACCGCTGCACAGCGTCGACAGCGAGGTCCTGGACTCGCTGGGCAGCTGGCGCGACCGGCGGCGGTACCGCCGGCAGGCCCGCCGCGCCGGCGGACGCAAGGCCAAAAAGGCCGCCCGGCAACGTCAACGCGACGCGCTGGACCTGCTCAACCGGTGATTTCGGTGCGACATCACACCTCGATGGGCGGGTGCAGGCGCTCCATCGTGTACTGCCGGTTGCGTCGGGCCGCCCAGGCGCTGGCCGCCAGCGACGCGGCGAGCACCCCGACCAACACCGCGATCGCGATCCACAGCCGCGAGTCGATACCGCCGACGGTCAACTGCCGTAACCCGTTGACGGCGTAGGTCATCGGGTCGAACGGGTGGATGATCTGGAAGGGTTTGGCCGTGGTCTCCACCGGATAGATGCCACCGGCCGAGACCAGCTGGAACATCAGGAACGCCAGGGTCACCACCCGGCCGACGGCCACCCCGAACACCGCGTTGAACGCCTGGATCAGCGCCAGGAACGTCGCGGCCACCAGGATCAGGAACGCCACCGTGGCCAGCGGGTAGACGGCCTTGAGCCCCACCCCGAAGTGCACGACGGCATACATCACGACCACCTGGCAGACGGCGATCAGGATCGCCGGCCAGTACGACGCGAGGACCACCCGCAGCGCGCCCAGGCCGTTGACAATCGGCCGGGACTGCAACGGCGTCAGCAGCATCCAGATGATCAGCGCGCCGATGAACAACGCCAGCGGCAGGAAGAACGGCGCGAACCCGGTGCCGAACGTCGCGGCCTGGTTCTTGGTCACCAGATCCAGGCCGACGGGGGCGGCCAGAGTGCGGGCCACGTCGGTGCGTTCCTGCGGGGTCCAGGACGGCACCTGGGTGGAGCCTTCCCGCAGCTTGCTGGACAGTTCCTGGCTGCCGGCTGCCAGGCGTTCGGTCCCGTCGGCGAGTTCGACCGCGCCGCCGGCCAGCTCGGTGCCGCCGTCGCTGAGCTGCACCAGCCCGGCGGCCAGGCGCTGCGCGCCGTCGTCGAGCTGATCGACGCCGTCGCGCAGCTTGACGACATCGGCGCGCAGACCGCCGTTGAGCGCGTTGGCGAGAAACACCCGCAGCTTGCTGTTGGGGTCGCCCAGGTCGTTCTCCAGCTGGGTGGCGCTGTCGCGCAGGTGGATCAGGCCCTCGTCGGTGGTCGGGTCGATACCGCGCGCGTCGAGCAGCCGCTGCGCGCCGGCCAGGAAACCGCCGAGGTCGCGCAGCGCCGGGTCGGGGTTGGACCGCAGGAACCCGACGGCCTGATCGACGATCGACGCGGCGTGCGCGGTGTCGATGTGCAGGGCGGCGATGCGGTCGGTGGTGGAACGGACCGCGCCGCTGAGGTGCTGGGCCGCCCGGCCCACCTCGTCGGGGTCCAGCCCCAGATCGCCGACCTGGTCGAGCACGTCGATCAACGGGTCGATGGCGGAGTCCACGGCGGTGGACAGCTCGCGGGTGCCGGCCGCCAGCTGCGCCGAGCCGTCCTTGGCGGTCACCAGCCCGGCCGCCAGAGTGCCCGCGCCCGAGGCCAACTGGTGGGCGCCGTCGTTGGCGGTCGTCATGCCGGCGTTGAGCTGCTCGGCGCCGTCGGCGGCCTGGCGCAGACCGGCGCCCGCATCGGTCAGGCCGGTCAGCACGGTGCCCACGGTGCGTTCCCCGACGCTGGCGTTGACCTGGTTGATCACCTCACGCGCCGCGTTCTGCCCGATGATCGAGCCCAGGTAGTTGTTGGCGTCGTTGAAGGTGAACCGGATCTTGGCCTGCTGGGGATCGCCCCCGGACGGCGAGGCGATGGCGGCACTGAAGTCCTCGGGCAGGGTCACCGAGAAGTAGTACTTGCCGCCGGCCAACCCCGCGGCGGCCTCGTCGGCCGAGACCGGGTGCAGATCAAGTTGTTTGGAGTCGATCAGCGCCTGGGCCACCTGGTCGCCGGCGCGCATCGGTTGACCATCGGCGACCGTGCCGGCGTCGGCGTTGACCAGGGCCACCGGCACCTTGTCGACCTCGCCGAACGGATTCCAGAACGCCCACAGGTACATCGCCCCGTACAGCAGCGGCATCACGATGACGGTGACCAGCGCGATGCGCGGCAGCAGGCCGCGGGAGTACCGCTTGAGGTCGGTGCCGAGCGACATTCCGGCGAGCATGTCTACTGTCCATCCTTCTGCTGGCGGGCCAGTTCGGCCCGGGCGGTGTTGGCCACCGGGAGTTGTGCACGCACCTCGTGGCCGGCCACCCCGTTGACGGTCGCGGTGATCACGGTCTGCTCGGCGCCGAGGGCGATCAGCCGCTGCACCAGCAGGTCCCGGTTGTGATCGCTGGTGACGTAGTCGAGGTTGCCGACCACCAGCAGCGGCGGGCGCGCGGTGTTGGCCAGCGCGATGCGCAGCAGCAGCCGGTCGAGCTCGGTGAGCTCCTCGACGTATTCGTGCAGCGGGGGCAGCGGCAGCTC
Organism: Actinomycetes bacterium; assembly: GCA_023460175.1. Lineage (GTDB taxonomy): Bacteria > Actinomycetota > Actinomycetes > Mycobacteriales > Mycobacteriaceae > Mycobacterium. The sequence goes on along the minus strand of JAEWRC010000121.1, from coordinate 16,781 downwards.
ACCGAACACCGGGGCGCACACCGCGCGCAGGTCGGCTTCGTCGGCGCGCCGGACCAACTGGTACCAACGCGCGTCCCAGCGCAGCGTCTCGGTGATCACATCGCGCACCGTGACCGACTCGGCGACCGAGTCGAGTTCGTCGATGCCGGCCAGCGCCGCGATCGCGAAGATGTCCTTGGCGCGCCGGCGCCCGAACACGGTCAGCTCCCCAGTGTCGGGAGCCATCCGCCCGGCCAACGTCATCAGCAGCGCCGTGCGTCCGGAGCCGGCCGGGCACACCAGCACGGTCACCCCGCCGGCGTCGATCTCAAGATCGATCGGTCCGTAGACCGGCCCCCACGGGCCGGCCATCGTGAGACCTCTTGCGCGGAGGGCGGGTTCGGGCAAGTCCTGCGGCACATCGGTCACCTGACCATCTCATCATGGCGCCGGTCGGCGCTCAGCATGATGAGCATCGCCACGTGCAGCGAGGTCCGCGACTCGGCGTCCTCGAGGTCCACGCCGAGCAGACGTTGCAGCGCCGCCAGCCGCGAATACAGCGTGGGCCTGGACAGATGCAGCCTCCTGGCCAGTTCGGTCTTGTTGCCGCCGACCTCCACGAACGCCCGCAGCAGGTCGAACATCGCGGGCCCGTTCGTGGCGCGGTCGGCCAACACGGCGCGCAACTCGGTCTCGGCGAAGGCCTGCACCCGCGGATCGGAGCGGATCAGCCCGACCAGACCGCGTAGCCGCACGTCGGCAACGCGGTGGAACGACCGCGTCGAGGCCGGCAGGGCCGCGGCCACCTCCGCGACGTGCGCCGAGATGGCCAGCCCGCCGGCCGCATCCACCAGCCGGGGCGACTCGGGGCCCACACCGATCGAGCACCCCCGCACCCCGTCCAGGCGGACGACGCCCCGGCGCATCGCCGCGCACAGCTCGCCGATCGCGTCGTCGGCCCCACCCGGGCGCAGCGCCAGGAGCAGGTCGATCTGGCCGTCCTCGCGGCCGGCGGCCAGCGCCGAATGCCCGCCGGCGCGCACCGCGTGCATGACCGCGTCGACGGCGCGGGCCCGCCGTTGCTGCACCGCCACCTGGTCGGGGACCGCGCTCTCGGCCAGCCGCACCGTCACCGGCAGATAGGTCAGCGCCGGCTGCAGACCCAGGGCGTGGGCGCGGGAGGTCGCCTCGGCCTCGTCGCGGACCCGGCCGCGGCGCAGTTCGTCGACCAGGCCGCTGTGTGCGCGCAGTTCCAGCGACACCCGGTCCTGTTCGATCATCCGCCCCAGGGCCAGGGCCTGCGCGGCGCGTTCCAGGGTGATCACGGACTGACCGCCCGCGCTGCCGTCGTCGTCGAGAGTGGGTGCGACGAGTCGGCCCCACTCCTGGCGGTACGGGCCCACCGGGCGCATCAACCAGCGCCGGCCGGTGTGACCGGCCAGCCGGGAGCGCCGCTCCCAGTCGGCCAGCAGCGCGGCGGTCGGCACGCCATGCCCGGCGAACGCGATGACCTGCCGGTTGAGGTCCTCGAGCACGACGGGGGCCTGCAGGAGCTCGGCGGCGACGGTGACGATCTCCTCGAGCGCGGGCCGGTGCATGCTGAGGTTGGTGAACGTCTCGTGCACGCGGCGGGCGTGATCGACCTCCGCGTACTGCTCGGTGACGATGCGCCGGTGCACCTGCTCGGTGACCTCGACGAATCTGATCCGCCGGTGCAGCACGACGACGGGCAGCGGCAGTCCGGCGGCCGCCCGCAGCACCGAGGCGGGCAGGGCGGGCAGATGCGGGCCGAGTTCGACGACCACCCCGGCCGCCCCCGCGGCCGCCAGGGCGGGCAGATAGGCGTCGCGGCCGCCGGGATCGGTCAGCGCCAGGCCGGTGGTGAGGACCAGTTCGCCGCCCTCGAGCAGGTTGGACAGGTCGGCCAGTTCGCTGACGTGCACCCAACGCACCGGCCGGTCCAGCGGCCCATCGCTGACGACCTCGGGTTGCCCGGCCCGCAGGACGGGCAGGGCGAGCACCTCGGCGACCGTCGGCTCCATTGACACACTGTAAATCAGCGTGCGAAAACCGTTACGGAACGTCGGATCGGACGGCACGGTTCCCGTCGCAGACTCATGCCATGACGAGCATCCACACCATCGGACATTGGGCAGACGGCAAGAGCTTCGGCGGCGACAGCGACCGCACCGCGCCGGTCACCAACCCCGCGACCGGCGTCGTGACCGGTGAGGTGGCCCTGGCCTCCGCCGAGGACGCCCGCTCGGTGATCGACGCCGCCGCCGCGGCCTTCCCGGCGTGGCGCGACCTGTCGCTGGCCAAGCGCACCTCGATCCTCTTCAACTTCCGCGAACTGCTCAACGCCCGCAAGGCCGAACTCGCCGCGATCATCACCGCCGAGCACGGCAAGGTGCTCTCGGATGCCCTCGGCGAGGTGACCCGCGGCCAGGAGGTCGTCGAATTCGCCTGCGGCATCCCGCATCTGCTCAAGGGCAGCATGTCGGAGAACGCCTCGACCAACGTCGACGTGGCCTCCATCCGCCAGCCGCTGGGCGTCGTCGGCGTCATCGCCCCGTTCAACTTCCCGGCGATGGTGCCGATGTGGTTCTTCCCCCTCGCGATCGCGGCCGGCAACACCGTGGTGCTCAAGCCCTCGGAGAAGGATCCGTCCGCCGCGCTGTGGATGGCCGAACTGTGGGCCGAGGCCGGCCTGCCCGCCGGGGTGTTCAACGTCCTGCAGGGCGACAAGGTCGCCGTCGACGAGTTGCTGACCAACTCGTCGGTCAAGGCCGTGTCCTTCGTCGGATCCACGCCGATCGCGCAATACGTCTACGCCACCGGAACCGCGCACGGCAAGCGCGTCCAGGCCCTCGGCGGCGCCAAGAACCACGCGGTGATCCTTCCCGACGCGGACCTGGACCTGGCCGCCGACGCGATGATCAACGCCGGCTTCGGCTCGGCCGGCGAGCGCTGCATGGCCATCTCGGCCTGCGTGGCCGTCGGTCCGATCGCCGACGAACTCGTCGCCAAGATCGCCGAGCGCGCCCACACCCTCAAGACCGGCGACGGCACTCGCGATTCCGATATGGGCCCGCTGGTGACCAAGGCGCACCGGGACCGGGTGGCCTCCTACGTCGACGCCGGCGAATCCGACGGGGCGAAGGTCGTCGTCGACGGCCGGACGGTCAGCCCGAACGGCGAGCAGGATGGGTTCTGGCTCGGACCGACGCTGCTGGACCACGTCACCCCCGAGATGAGCGTGTACACCGACGAGATCTTCGGACCCGTCCTGTCGGTGCTGCGGGTCGACACCTACGACGACGCCCTCGAGCTCGTCAACTCCGGACCGTTCGGCAACGGCACCGCGATCTTCACCAACGACGGCGGCGCAGCGCGGCGCTTCCAGAACGAGGTCGAGGTCGGCATGGTCGGCATCAACGTGCCGATCCCGGTGCCCACGGCGTACTACAGCTTCGGCGGTTGGCGCAGCTCGCTGTTCGGCGATACCCACGCCCACGGCACCGAGGGCGTGCACTTCTTCACCCGCGGCAAGGTCGTCACCACCCGCTGGCAGGACCCCACCCACGGCGGCATCAACCTCGGCTTCCCCCAGAACACCTGACCACGGCCGATTCTGTGGTCGTCGCGCGATCGATGAGCGGATCGCGCGGCGACTACAGTCGCGGTAATCCCTCGTCCGGATTTCTCTACTAGGAGCTTTCATGACTGCGACCACACCCCAGCTGCTGCCCGGCGGGCGCGATCTCGACGCCGCCATCGCCGAGGGCAAGCGCGCCCATGAACTGGACCGCGCGCACGTCTTCCATTCGTGGTCGGCCCAGGCCAAGTTGTCACCGATGACGGTGGTGGCCGCGGAGGGCTCCTACGTCTGGGACGGCGAGGGCAACCGGCTGCTGGACTTCAGCTCGCAGATGGTCAACACCAACATCGGCCACCAGCACCCCAAGGTGGTCGCGGCCATCGCCGAGCAGGCCGCCAAGCTGTGCACCATCGCCCCGGCCCACGTCAACGACGCGCGCTCGGAGGCCGCCCGGCTCATCGCCGAGCGCGCCCCCGGCGACCTGAACAAGGTGTTCTTCACCAACGCCGGCGCCGACGCCGTCGAGCACGCGGTGCGGATGGCCCGGCTGCACACCGGCCGCCACAAGGTGCTCTCGCGCTACCGCTCGTATCACGGCGGCACCGACACCGCCGTCAACCTCACCGGGGACACCCGGCGCTGGCCCAACGACAACGGGACCAGCGGCGTCGTGCACTTCAACGGGCCGTTCCTGTACCGCTCGTCGTTCCACGCCGAGACCGAGGAGCAGGAGTCCCAGCGCGCGCTGGCCTACCTCGAGCAGCTGATCGCCATGGAGGGTCCGGACACCATCGCCGCGATCATCCTGGAGTCGGTGCCCGGCACCGCCGGCATCATGATCCCGCCGCCGGGATACATGGCCGGCGTGCGCGAGATCTGCGACCGCTACGGCATCGTGTTCATCGCCGACGAGGTGATGGCCGGGTTCGGCCGCACCGGCAAGTGGTTCGCGATCCAGCACTTCGACGTCATCCCCGACCTGATGACGTTCGCCAAGGGCGTCAACTCCGGCTACGTCCCGCTGGGCGGAGTGGTGATCAACGAGGAGATCGCGAACACCTTCGCCGAGCGCGCCTACCCCGGCGGCCTGACCTACTCCGGTCACCCGCTGGCGTGCGCGTCGGCCGTGGCGACCATCAACGCCATGGAGGACGAGGGCATGGTGACCAACGCGGCCCGCATCGGTGAGAAGGTGCTGGGCCCCGGCCTGCGCGAACTGGCCGCCAAGCACCGCTCCGTCGGCGAGGTCCGCGGCCTCGGGGTGTTCTGGGCCATCGAACTGGTGGCCAACCAGGAGACCCGCGAACCGCTGGCCCCCTACGGCGGTTCCAGCCCCGCGATGGCCGCGACGCTGGCGGCGTGCAAGGCCGGCGGGCTGCTGCCGTTCGCCAACTACAACCGCATCCACGCGGTGCCGCCGTGCAACGTCAGCGACGACGAGGTGGCCGAGGGCCTGCGCATCCTCGACGAGGCGCTGACCGTCGCCGACGGCCACACCAGCTAGGGCCTCAACGCGCGCACAGCCGCACCGGCAGCGCGTGCGACACCACACCGATCGCGCCGCCGAGCATGGGCCAGACCGGCCAGAAGTACCAGGCCCCGGCGGTCAACCCGACGGCCAGCCAGATGCTCAGGCAGATGGCCACCATCGTCGCGTAAGCGGCGAGGTGCCAGGTCACGCCGCGGCGCGCGGTCGCCCGGCGACGGTCCCGCACGCGTGGGTCGTTGCGGGAGATGAGGCGCACCGGCAGGTCGGCGACCAGCGGCCGCAGTTCGTCGGCGGTCTCCGCGGTGAAGGCCCGCGCCACGCGCTGCTCGTACTCGGGCAGCGACAGATAGCCCTGCGACATGGCCTGGCCGAGCACTTCGGTACAGCGTTCACGTTCGCGATCACCCGCGCGCAGCGGGCGCTCGACGGCGGGAAGGGTCATGACAACTCCCTGTCTTGACACTGTCAATCTGACGACTCCAGCGTCGCACCGTAGGTTGACACTGTCAAGATGGAGCGGGGAGAATTTCGTCATGAGCACTCCGTCGGCGTCGCCCCGACCCCAGGTCCGCGAGGCGCTGCTGGCGGCCGCCCGCGACGAACTGACCGAACACGGCCAGGCCGGGATCAGCCTGCGCGCGGTCGCCCGGCGGGCCGGGGTGTCGCACGCGGCGCCCAAGCACCACTTCGGCGACCGGGGCGGACTGTTGACGGCCGTGGCCGTCGAGGGATTCGACGCCCTGTCCGTCGCCCTGACGGCCGCGGCCGACGAACTCGACAGCACCGACGCCCCCGCGGCCCGACTGGCCGCGCTGGGCCGGGCCTACGTCGACTTCGGGCTGCGGCACCCGGCGCTGTTCGACCTGATGTTCCGACCCGCCGAACTGCACTCCGACGACCCTGCCCTGGTGGCGGCGCGGCGCGACGCCCTCGGCGTCCTCAGCGCTGCCGTGACCCAGGTGGCGTCGAGCGAACTGGAACCTTCCGGAACACCGGATCTGGCGTTGCTCAGCTGGGCGTTGGCCCACGGTTTGGTGGCCCTCGCGCGCGACGGCGCCCTGCACCGGGCGGCGGGACGCGCCACCGAGGACCCGGCGCTGCCCTTGGGCCTGATCGGGCTGTTCTCCGCCGCCATGGCCCGCGCGACCACCGGCGAGACACCTTGACTTTTGCGACGACGGCCGTCATGGTCATCGTGCATTTGCGCATCGCGGTGCTGCGTCCACCCGGACCCCCGGATCGCCATATGCAGAAAAAGAAAACCACGTTTCCGCTGTTCAGCGATGTTCATGGACGTTGCGCGCCGGTGCGATAGGGTGAGCACTCAGATTTGCGGAGTAACGTCATTCTCGCTTAGGACGGCACGGGAAGGCACCGCAGGGCCACGCAAGGCGGCCGTCAATGTCAGGAGAGTGATGGCATCGAGTTCGACCAACGACGAGCGCGAGACGGCGCTGTCGCTCGCCGAGCAGGCGGAGGCAGAAGCCGCGGCCGCCGAGGCTGAGGCCGCGGCCGCCCGGGCGCGCGCCGCCGAGTTGCGCGCCGCGCAGGCCACCGAGAGCACCGACGCCGACAGCACGGTCGACAGCGACTCCGCAGAGGCCGACGTCGACCTCGTCGAGATCAGCGAGGCTGACCTGGACGAAGCCGGTCCCGAGGCCGCCGCCGCGGACACGCAGACCGGCGGACGCCGCAAGTGGATCCCGAGCCGGCCGGTCCTGGCCGTCGCCGCCGCTGTCGTCGCGATCTGCGGTCTGCTCGCCGCCAGCGGCTTCATGCTGTGGTCGAGCCAGCGCGAGGCCGACCGGCAAGCGACCGACGCCGAGTACGCGGCCGCAGCGCGGCAGGGCGTGATCAACCTGATGTCGTTGGACTTCAACCAGGGCGAGGCCGATCTGCAGCGGCTGATCGACAGCACCACCGGTGACTTCCGCGCCGACTTCGAGGCCAGCAAGGACGACTTCCTGACGGTGATGAACGAGTCCAAGGTCGTCACCGAGGCCGAGGTGCGGGCGACCGCCGTCGAGCAGACCGGCAAGGACACCGCGACGGTCCTGGTGGCCGCATCCTCCCAGGTCACCAATTCCGCTGGGGCAGAACAGCAACCGCGCGCCTGGCGGCTCTCCATCGATGTCGCCCGCGACAACGGCCAGGTCAAGATGTCGAAAGTTGAGTTCGTACCGTGACCGCTGACGAGAAATCGCGCACCGACGAGCAGCCCGAGAACACCGAAAACACCGAGAGCCCCGAGGACACGGCCATCACCGAAGTCACCGAGGACGCCGACGTCAAAGACACCGGCGTCGAGGATGCCGACGTCACGGATGCCGACGTCACGGATGCCGCTGCCCAAGACACCGAGGTCGAGGACACCGAGGTCGAGGACACCGAACCTGCCACGGGCGAACTCACCAACGAGGCCGACGCCCCGGCCCCGGCCAAGGGCAAGAGCAACAGCATCCGACTGCTGGTCATCGCGCTGGCGGTGTTGCTGGTCGCCTCGGCGGCCGTGACGGCCTGGCTGTACTTCACCAAGTACCGGCCGGCGCAACTGACCGGCGAGACGGCGCAGGCGCAGGTGCTCGAGGACGCCAAGACCGGGACGCTGGCGGCGCTGACCTACTCCCCGGACAGCCTCGACGAGGATCTGACCACCGCGAAGTCGCACCTGACCGGTGACTTCCTGTCGTACTACACGACTTTCACCGACGATGTGGTGCGCAAAGCCGTCGACGAGAAGAAGGTCGCCACCACCGCGGAGATCGTACGGGCGGCGGTCTCGGAGATGAACCCTGACACCGCCAAGGTGCTGCTGTTCGTCAATCAGACCACCACCAGCGCCGACCGCCCCGATCCTTCGATGGCCGCCAGCAGCGTGCTGGTCACCATGACCAAGGTCGACGGCGACTGGCTGATCTCGGCCTTCGACCCGGTCTGATCGGCCGGTCAGTCCGGGCGGGGTTCGGCCGAGCGGGGTTCGACGGCCGCGGCGTCGATGATCGCGCGCACGGATCGTCGGCAGCGCGCGCATTCCGAACCGGCGCCGCACGCCTCGGCGACCGCGTTGGCCGTCGTCGCGCCCGCCGCCACCGCCTCAGCGACGGTGCGGCTGGTCACACCCAGACACAAGCAGACATACATCTCGGACGGCCCCCACCGGACGTCATTGCTCGCCGTTGATCCGCAGCATCCGGACGAATTCCCCGATAAACAACGGCGGGTACACCCCCACCCCGGTGTCGGCCATCCAGGCGGCGGCCTCGTCGTGCTGCCGAATCCAGCGCAGCGCGTTGTCCTCGGTGTCGATCTCCTGCAGGATCATCACCTCGCGGGAGTCGTCGAAGGCCTGGAACACCCACACCTTGCGGACCCCGGCGTCCCGGAATGTCGGTTTGGCCGAGTGCAATTCACTGATCAGCCACGCGGCGTTGTCCACCGAGACGATCCCGGACACCAGCACCCCGGGCGGGTCGTCGGGGGCGGCCTCGATCAGTTCGTAGCGGTCGATGATCTCGCCGGCGAACACCGCCGGGATGTCCTCGACCCCTACCGCGTCGAACCAGTCGAAGAACACCCGCGAGCGCAGCAGGTCCACGACGGGTTCGCGGCTGCGCACGCCGATCATCACCAGGACCCGGCCGGGTTCGGTCAGCGACCGGTAGATCAGCACGTGGTGGGCGCCCATGTCGGCCAGGCCGTCCTTGCGGCGTTCCAGCAACGGCCAGACCCGCGACGGGTCCGGGATGCGGTAGTCCGACGCGATGACCATGGAATGCCGATAAACCTCGGCGATGTTCACCGCAACTGGTCCTTCATCACTTTGCCGCTGGCGTTCAGCGGCAACGCGTCGACGAATGTGACGGCCCGCGGGACCTTGTAGCCCGCCATCCGCTGCTTGCTCCACGAGATCAGTTCGGCCTCCGACAGCACCGAGGTGTCCCCCGCCTTGGGAACCACCGTCTTGCGAACTACGAAGGCCTTGCCCACCTGACCCATGCGCTCGTCGGGGATGCCGATGACGGCGGCCTGCGCGATCCCCGGGTGCTCGAGCAGGAAGCCCTCGATCTCGGCGGGATAGGCATTGAAGCCACCGACGATGAACATGTCCTTCTTGCGACCGATGATCCGCAACCGGCCGCCGTCGGTGAACTCGCCGAGGTCGCCGGTGTGCAACCACCCGTCGGCGTCGATCGTCTCGGCGGTGGCCTCGGGATCGTCGAGGTAGCCCTGCATGACGCTATAGCCGCGGACCAACACCTCCCCATCCTCGGCGATGCGGACCTCGATTCCGTCGCACGGCATGCCGACGGTGGTGGCGATGTCCTCGAAGGAGTCGCCGGGCCGCGACAGGGTGGCCGTGCCGCATTCGGTCAATCCGTAGCCGGTGGCCAGCGTCTCGAAGGGCAGTTCCTCGTGCACCCGGCGGATCAACTCGACGGGGATGTCGGCCGATCCGGTGACCCCGGCGCGCAGCGTCGCCAGCTTGGCCTTGTCCGGCACGGCCAGCAGCGAGTGGTACAGCGTCGGCGGGCCGGGCAGCATGGTGATGCGTTCTCGCTCAACGAGATCCACCACCTCCTCGACGTCGAACACCGGCACCGGCAGGACGGTGGCGCCGCGGATCATCGCCGCGATGGTGCCGGCCTTGTAGCCGAAGGTGTGGAAGAACGGGTTGACGATCAGATAGCGGTCGCCGGCGCGCAGGTCGGCCAGGTCGCACCATTCGGCGTAGAGCCGCAGCGTCTGGCGGTGGTTCATCATCACGCCCTTGGGCCGCCCGGTGGTGCCCGAGGTGTAGATGATGTCGGCGATGTCGTCGCCGGAGATCCAGTCCGGGGATGGTGCCTCGAAAGGCGTTGCGTCGGTGAGGAAGTCGGACTTGAGGTCGATCACCTCCACCCCCGGGGGCGCGGCGAAGTCCATGCCCAGGAAGCCCTGCTGGATCAGCACGGCGCGCGCCCCGCTGCGGGTGATGACGTCGGCGGCCTCCTCGGCCTTGAACCGCGTGTTGACCGGGACCAGCACGCCGCCGGCGGTCAGCAACCCGAAGGCCGCGATCATCCACTCGGCGGAGTTCGGCGCCCAGATCGCCACCCGGTCGCCCTTGCCGATGCCGCGCTGATGGAAGGCGCCGGCGGCGACGCGGACCCGGTGGACCAGGTCGGTGAAGGTCAGTCGTAATGAACCGTCGACGACCGCCTCGGAATCTCCGAAGCGGTCGCCGACGCTCAAGACCATCTCGGGGATGGTCTGCCAGTCAGAAATGGCCGTGTCTCCTCAGTAGGTCGCGAGGGTGCGGATTCATGCGGATGCACCGATATTCGCGCATGAATCCGCACAGTCGGCGAACAGCGAGGCGACCTAGGCGGTGACCAGACGGGAGAGGTTGCCGCCCATGATCTTGGCCTGGTCCTCGACCGAGAGGTGCTCGAGGGCGGTGACGTAGTGCGTCGGCTCGGCCAGGCCCTCCGGATGCGGCCAGTCGGAGCCGTACAGCACCTGGTCGACACCGATCAGGTTGATCAGGTCGTCGATGCCCTCCTCGTAGAACGGGCTGACGTAGATGCGGTTCTTGATCTCCTCGATCGGGTTGCCCAGGAAGGCCTCGGGGGCCTTCTTGTACACCTCGGCCATGGAGTCCAGCAGCGGGAACATCCACTTGGAGCCGGCCTCGACGATGCCGACCTTGAGCTTCGGGTGCCGGAACAGCGCACCGTGGATCACCCAGGAGGCCACCGCGTCCTGGATCGGGCGCCACTCGTTGAGGATCGACATGGCGTTGGTCTGGAAGGGCAGCATCTCCTGCGCCGCACCGTCCCACTCGGAGGTGTAGCGCGAGTAGCCGCTGTCGCTGGAGTGCATGCCGACGAAGACGTCGTGGTGCACCACGCGCTCCCAGAACGGGTCGAACTCGGGCAGCGCGAACGACCGCGGGCCACGGAAACCGGGCACCGGGGCGGGGCGGATCAGGATGGCGCGGGCGCCACGCTTGACGGCCCACTCGAGCTCCTCGATGGCCTTCTCGACGATCGGCAGCGTGATCACCGGGGTGGTGAAGATGCGGTTCTGGTAGTTGAAGCCCCAGACCTCGTGCAGCCACTCGTTGAGGGCGTGGATGATGACGTGGATGGCCACCGGGTCGTCGCTCAGCCGCTCCTCGATGAGGCTGGCCAGCGTCGGGAACATCAGGCTGCGGTCGACGCCGAGCTCGTCCATCACCTTGAGGCGCGGCTCGGGCTCGAAGAACGCCGGGATGGCCTTCATGGGCTCACCGAACAGCTCGCGCTTGCTCTTGCCGTCGGGGTTGCCGAACTTGAAGTACTCCTCCCACGCCCCGGGCTTGGCGACCACCGAGAAGGTGGGGTTCGGGATGTAGTTGCTGATCTGGCCCTTGATCGCGATCTTGGTGCGGCCGTTGATCTCGACGTACTGGACGATGTCCTTGTACTCCTTGGGGAGGTACTTCGTCATCGCCTCGGGCGGCTCATAGAGATGGTTGTCCGCATCGAACAGCGGAAACGGAATGTCGACCTTGTGCGACAGTTGCCCCATTGGAATTCTCCTTTTCAGATCCTGAGAATCATATTCTCAATGACTCGCGGGTGCAATCACTCGGGCTGGGCAGCAACGACTCGGCTGCACCGCGGACTGCGCGGCGGGGCCCTCCCGCGATGATATTCTCTCTTTTGGAGAATGCCAATATCAGCATGGGAGAACGCCTACATGGTCGACCTTGAAATCGATGACGGGCTCGCGGTGATCACGATCGACCGTCCGCAGGCCCGCAACGCCATCGCGCCGGAGACCATGGATCAGCTCGACACCGCGCTGGACTCGGCCGCCGGCGCACTGGCGCTGGTGATCCGCGGCGGCGGCGACCGAGCGTTCGTCTCCGGTGGCGACCTCAAGGAACTGGCCAAGCTGCGCACCGAGGAACAGGCCGCGGCGATGGCGCGGCGGATGCGCGGGGTCTGCGATCGCATCGCGGCGTTTCCCGCCCCGGTCATCGCCGCCGTCAACGGGCACGCCCTGGGCGGGGGCGCGGAGGTGGCCGTCTCGGCTGACATCCGCATTGCCGCCGACGACATCCGGATCGGCTTCAACCAGGTGTCGCTGGCGATCATGCCGGCCTGGGGTGGGGCCGAACGGCTGGCCGCCCTGGTCGGACGCAGCCAGGCGCTGCTGCTGGCCGGCAGCGGGACCATCCTGACCGCCGGCGAGGCCCAGCGCGTCGGACTGGTCGATCAGGTACTGCCGCGCGCGGCGTTCGACGAGGGGTGGCGCGCGGTGGCACGGTCGCTGGCGAACCGCCCGGCCGGCGAGATCAAGCGCGTGCTCGGCGGCGTCGCACCCGAGGAGGCCATCGGGGCCTTCGCGCGGCTGTGGGTGGCCGACGAGCACTGGGAGGCCGCCGACCGGGTGATGACGAAGAGTCGTTAGTCCTCGGCGGCCGCTTCGAGCGGCCGGCGCCAGTTGTCGTCGAGCCGGCGCTCGCCCTCCAGGTAGGTCAGCCACCGCTCGGCGAACTGGTGGGTCTCCTCGTGGCCGACGGTCATGCCCAGCAGCTCTTCCTGCACCAGCACCTGCGTCGCACCCGTCATCAACACCATCAGGACGGTCGGCGTGAACTCCTCGAAGGGCACGTCATAGCGCGACATCGCCGCGGTGAACGTCCGGATCTGCTCCCGACGGGACATCTCGGCGAACCGGGCGATCTCGGCGCGCAGCGCCTTGCGATGGTTGGCCAGCGCGATGAACTCCATGGTCATCCCGGTGCCCTCCGGGTCGGTGTTGAGCTCCCACAGCGCCCACAGCGGCTGCGGGGAGTCCAGGGCCAGCTGGTGGTAGTGCTGCATCTGCTCGGCGCGGCGGCCGAACAACGCCAGGAACAACTCGTCCATCGTGCGGAAGTAGTAGTGCACCAGCTGGGGTTTGAGGCCGGCCTTGTCGGCCACCCGCCGCGAGGTCACCGCGGCGTAGCCCTCGTCGCGCATCAACTCCTCGGCGGCGTCGAGGAGCACAACCCGGTTCTTCGCATCGGGGGCTCCCAATCGACGCGACGTCCCGGCAGGCGATGCCATCAGCGGCTCCTTCTCTACTCCCGCGACCCAATTTTTTGACACGGCCATGGTAATGCCGACGCCAATCTTGACCGTGTGCCAGACCACATGCTAAGCAAGTGCTCAGCATCTGTCAGCCCTTTGCAGGAGGTTCGCGTTGTCCACGTCCGGTTCCGCGACTGAGTTCGACAACATCGATTACTTCACGGACCCCTCGCTGGTCCCCGACCCCTACCCGTACTACGACCACCAGCGGTCGCAGTGTCCCGTCCTGCCCACCTCCAACTACGGGGTCGTGGCGGTCACCGGCCACGAGGAAGCCTCGATCGTCTACAAGGACGCCGAGCTGTACTCGTCGTGCATCGCCGTCGGCGGCCCGTTCCCGCCGCTGCCGTTCACCCCCGAGGGCAGCGACATCAGCGAGCAGATCGAGGCGCACCGCGCCGAGCTGCCGATGAGCGAGCACATGGTCACCATGGACCCGCCGCAGCACTCGCGTGCCCGCTCGCTGCTCAACCGGCTCCTGACACCCAAGCGCCTCAAGGAGAACGAAGAGTTCATGTGGCGGCTGGCCGACCAGCAGCTCGACGAGATCATCGGTGACCAGACCGGCACCGTGAAGTGCGAATTCCTCGAGGGCTACGCCAAGCCGTTCTCCATGCTGGTCATCTGCGACCTGCTCGGGGTGCCCGAGGAGGACCACGACGACTTCCGCCAGATGCTCGCGCCGCGGCCCGGCAACACCGTCGGCAGCCTGGAGGGCGAGACCCTCGATCACAACCCGCTGCAGTGGCTCGAGGACAAGTTCTGCGCCTACCTCGAGGACCGCCGCGCCAACCCGCGCGACGACATCCTCACCGGATTGGCCACCGCCAAGTACCCCGAGGGCGACACCCCCGAGATCATCGACGTGGTCAAGAGCGCGACGTTCCTGTTCGCCGCCGGCCAGGAGACCACCACCAAGCTGCTCAGCGCCGCGATGCGGCTGCTCGCCGAGCGGCCCGACATCGTCGAGCGGCTGCGCAAGGACCGCAGCAAGATCCCGAGCTTCGTCGAAGAGATGCTGCGGATGGAAAGCCCGGTGAAGTCGGCCTTCCGGTTGGTCAAGAAGGACACCACGCTGGGCGAGGTCGACCTGCCGGCCGGCACCATCGTGATGGTCAACCCCGGCGCGATCAACCGCGACCCGCGCCGTTTCGACGAACCGCACGACTTCAACTTCGATCGTTCCAATGTGCGTGAGCATTTGGCGTTCGGCCGCGGCGCGCACTCCTGCCCCGGCGGCCCGCTGGCCCGCGTGGAGGGCCGGGTGTCCATCGAGCGCCTGCTCGATCGGATGGACGACCTGCGCCTCGACGAGGACAAGCACGGCCCGGAGGGCGATCGCAGTTTCAACTACGAGCCGACGTTCATCCTGCGCGGCCTGACCGAGATCAACATCGAGTTCACGCCCCGCCGGCCCGACGCCGCCACCTCGTAACCTTTCGGCCCGAACAGAGAGACTGACGTGACCACCAGCACGGCCAGCACGGCAGAGGTCTATTACGACCCGTATGACCTCGAACTCAACAAGGATCCGTACCCGATGTTCGCGCGGATCCGCGAGGAGGCCCCGCTCTACTACAACTCCACGCACGACTTCTACGCACTGAGTCGGTACGACGACGTCAACCGCGGCCTGATCGACTGGGAGACGTTCAGTTCGGCGCGCGGGGCCATCCTGGAGATCATCAAGTCCGGCATGGAGATCCCTTCCGGCACACTGATCTTCGAGGATCCGCCGATCCACAACATCCACCGCAACCTGCTGTCGCGGATGTTCACCCCGCGCAAGGTGCTCGCCCTGGAACCGCAGATCCGCGAGTTCACCGCGAGCTGCCTCGATCCGGTGGTGGGGACCGGCAAGTTCGACTTCGTCCAGGACCTCGGCGAGCAGATGCCGATGCGGGTGATCGGCATGCTGCTCGGCATCCCCGAGGAGCACCAGCGCCACATCACCGACCACGGTGAGGCCACCCTGCAGAAGGAGAAGGTCGACGCGCTGGCCACCGGTGAGGTGTTCGCCGAGTTCATCGACTATCGGCTGAAGAACCCGTCCGACGACATCATGACCGAGCTGCTCAACGCGGAGTTCGAGGACGAGACCGGCACGCTGCGCAAGCTCGGTCGCGAGGAACTGTTGCTCTACCTGACGGTGATCGCCACCGCCGGCGCCGAGACCACCACGCGACTGATCGGCTGGTCGGGCAAGTTGCTCGGCGAGCATCCGGATCAGCGGGCCCAGCTGGCCGCCGACCCGAGCCTGATCCCGGCGGCCGTCGAGGAGGTCCTGCGGATGGAGCCGCCGGCCCTGCAGGTGGCCCGCTATGTCACCCGCGACGTCGAGTACTACGGCCAGACGGTCCCCGAGGGCAACGTGATGATGTTCCTGCTGGCCGCGGCCAACCGCGACCACAGCCGGTGGCCCAACGGTGACAACTTCGACATCCACCGGGAAACCAAGGCGCACATCACGTTCGGCGCCGGAACGCACTTCTGCATGGGCAACGCGTTGGCCCGGCTGGAGGGCAAGATCGCGCTCGAGGAGATCCTCAAGCGCTTCCCCGAGTGGGAGGTGGACTACGCCGGCGCGAAGATGTCCCCCACCACCGCGGTCCGCGGGTGGGAGAGCATGCCCACCCGCATTTCCTGATTCACCCAGAGCAACGAACTCACCAACCACGAACTCACCCAAGGAGAACCATGGCAGGACGCGTTGAAGGCAAGGTCGCATTCATCACCGGTGCGGCCCGCGGTCAGGGCCGCGCCCACGCGGTACGAATGGCCGAAGAGGGCGCCGACATCATCGCCGTCGACATCTGCAAGAAGATCGACACCGTCGACCTGATCGCGGAATCCACCCCGGAGGATCTCGCCGAAACCGCCGAACTGGTCAAGAACCTGGGCCGGCGCGTCTACACCGCCGAGGTCGACGTCCGCGACTACGACGCGCTCAAGGCGGCCGTCGACAGCGGTGTCGAGCAGCTGGGCCGGCTGGACATCATCGTGGCCAACGCCGGCATCGGCAACGGCGGCCAGACGCTGGACAAGACCAGCGAGACCGACTGGACGGCGATGATCGACATCAACCTGGGCGGCGTCTGGAAGACCGTCAAGGCCGGTGTGCCGCACATCCTGGAAGGCGGCCGCGGCGGCTCGATCATCCTGACCAGCTCGGTCGGCGGCCTCAAGGCCTACCCGCACACCGGGCACTACGTCGCCGCCAAGCACGGTGTCGTCGGCCTGATGCGCACGTTCGCCGTCGAACTGGGCGCGCAGAACATCCGGGTCAACTCGGTGCACCCCACCAACGTGAACACCCCGCTGTTCATGAACGAACCCACCATGAAGCTGTTCCGTCCCGACCTGGAGAACCCGAACGCGGACGACATGAAGGTCGTCGGTCAGCTCATGCACACGCTGCCGATCGGCTGGGTGGAGCCCGAGGACATCGCCAACGCGGTGCTGTTCCTGGCCTCCGACGAGGCCCGCTACGTCACCGGTGTCACGCTGCCGGTCGACGGCGGCAGCTGCCTGAAGTAGGACTGTTCGCAGAGCAGTGCGCCCGGGGCCCGGGGCGGGCCCCCCGCGCCCGGGTTTGTACGGGGGGGTG
>JAEWRC010000120.1 GCA_023460175.1 Actinomycetes bacterium | reverse complement strand
CATCACCCAAGACGACTGGCACGTCCGACTCCTCGGCCCCGGCGGCACCGTCAACAACGTCACCGAACTCAAAACCGGCGACCACCTCCTCGGCTACATCCCCACCGAATCACGCCACGTCGGACTGAGCTTCGTGCTCTGTTGTTTCACGTTCGCTCGCCGGGACCAGCTGATCAAGGCTGCCGAGTCAGCACTGGCCCAGACGGCACCCGGCGAGCGGGTGATCGTGGTGGTCGACCACAACGACGAACTCCAGGCCGATCTCGCCGCGGTCTTCGGCGACCGGGTCATTCTGACCAACAACATCTTTGAGCAAGGAGTCTCCGGTGCTCGAAATACCGGGACCCAGCTGGCCGACCAGGATGTCGTCGTGTTCATCGACGATGACGCAGCGCTGCAGCCAGGCGCACTTGCCGCGGTTCGGGCCGCCTTCGCCGACGAATCGGTGATTTCGATCGGTGGTGCCATCAATGGCGACTGGGAGATCGGCGCGGCACCACATTGGTTTCCCGCCGAGTTCGGTTGGGTGGTCGGCTGCGACTATCGGGGTCTACCCGATCACGGTGGCGCGCTCCGCAACCCGATCGGGGCTGCCATGGCGGTCCGGCGCGAGGCGCTGCACCAGATCAACGGGTTCTCCAGCCACCTCGGGCGCTTCGGTTCCTTCCCGACCGGATGCGAGGAGACCCACATGGGTGTGCGTCTGCAACGGGAGTTCCCCGACCATCGGATCGTCCGGAATACCGGATTCCGGGTCAGCCATTACGTGCCGGCGAACCGTGCGACCGTCAAGTACTTCGCTCGGCGCTGCTTCCAGGAGGGCCGCTCCAAAGCCATCCTGACCCGGATGGCCGGCCAGCGTGACGCACTGTCGAGCGAACGCAGCTACACCACCAAGATTCTCACCTCGGGTCTGTGGCAGGCCCGCCGCAACCCCGCCCGGGCCGCCGCCCTCGTTGGCGGATTCGCGCTCACCTGCGCTGGTTTCGCGCTGGGCCTGCTGCAGGCATCGCTGCTCGGAAGAACCCGCGTGGTCGCCGTCGGCACGGAACGCCAGGATCAGGTTCGATGACCGGGATCCTGACGAACTTGGCTCGTCCTCGAATCGCGTTGGTAGCCGCGCTGCTGACCCTCTCCTACTTCGCAGCCGAATGGGTGGTCTCGGCAACCTGGCGCGGCCACTACAGCTACCGTGACGACCGGATCGGGCCCTTGGGGGTGGCGTTCTGCGGCACCGAAGGAACCTGGCCGTGCAGCGCGCTCTATCCAGTTCTCAACGTGGCAACAGTGCTCACCGGACTCGCGATCATCACCCTTGCGCTGTCCTGGATAGCAGCTCGGTCGGTCGCGGCCACCCACGGCGTTCTACTGGCGGTCGCTGGTGCGGGCTTCGCACTCTCCGGGATATTCACCGAACAGGTGAGCTACCCGACGTATGCCACCGGCCTTGCGGTGTTCACAGTTCTTGGCCCCATCGCGATACTGCTGATCGGAGCTTCCAACACCACTCGACTTCCCGCCACGGCCAAGCTGTTCGCCGCGGTGATCGGCCTGCTCGGCATCATCGCCCGCTTCGCCTACACCGGGCATTTCGTGACCGTACTCGGTTCCGGGGGCACTGAGCGCGTCGCCGTCTACGCGGTCCTCGTCGCGGCGATCGTATTGGGTGTCTCGGGTCGCAACGGTCGAGCTGAGGCAACCGTCGTTCCGGCATCGCCGGCCGAGCTCGAAGAGGCCGAACCATGATCCGGGCTCGCGGGTCTCGGCGACGGCGGTACGGCCGCCTCGCCGTCATCGCCACCGTCTTACTGGCTGCGGGATGCGTCCTGCCGTCGATCGTCGGCCACGCCGAAGACGCGAGGGACACCTACGTGTTCGCCGAGGAGTTCGACGGCCCTGCGGGTCCCCTACCGGACGGCGGCCCCTGGCGGTTCGCGATCGGTGGCAGCGGCTGGGGTAACCAGGAGATGCAGGAGTACACCGACGATCCCGCGAATGTCGGACTGGACGGTGACGGCCACCTGGCCATCACCGCGCGGCGCGACGCGGACGGAGTCATCACCTCGGCGCGGCTGTTCACCCAGGATTCCTTCGAATTCACCCACGGGCGGGCGGAGGCGCGCATCGCGCTGCCGACGGGTACGGGCCTGCATCCCGCATTCTGGTTGCTCGGCGCCAACCTCGACGAGGTCGGCTGGCCGGCGGCCGGCGAGATCGACGTCATCGAAACGCTGAACGCCGCCACCGAGTACCACACCGGCGTGCACGCGCCGCAGACCGGATCCGAACGCGGACAGCAGATCTCCGGCAGCGGACCGGTCCCGTTTCCGCTGGCCGGCGAGTTTCGCACCTATTGGGTGGAACGCACGCCCGGGAGGATCGTCACCGGAGTCGACGACGTCACCCTGGTCACCATCACCGAGTACAACCTGGAGCCCGGCGCGAGTTGGGTGTTCGACGAACCGTTCTTCTTGCTGTTGAACCTTGCCGTCGGTGGCGAATGGCCCGGGCAGCCGGACGACACAACCCCATTTCCGGTCACGATGCTCGTTGACTGGGTACGAGTGAGGAATATCTGATGATCCGCGAACTTGCAGCGGCGATGCCGAGCAACGGTGCGCCTGACGGCAGCCCCCACGCGCGTTGGGTCGGCTGGCTGGAGGTCACCGCCGACGATCGTGCCCGCGGTCAGGTGCAGGTGCGCCCCGTCGGCGCCGATGAATACCGGAAAGCTCGCGTACTGCTGCGGGACGACCTGGATCTGCTCGACTTCGTCGAGGCCGAGATAGTCGACGGCACCGTCACCCTGCCGATACCAGATGAAGCTGCGCCTCGACAAGATTCTGGTAGTGCCGTGCCGCTACCCATTTCGGTCATCGTCTGCACGCGGGATCGACCGCAGGATCTGGCTCATGCCCTGGCCTCGATCACCGCTCTGGACTATCCCGACTTCGAGGTGGTGGTGGTGGACAACGCGCCGCCCGATGACGGAACCGCGCGGGTCATCGACGAACTCGCCGATCCGCGGGTGCGCCGCGTCGTGGAGCCCAATCCGGGGCTGTCCAATGCTCGTAACACGGGGGTGAGCGCCGCCCGCCACGAGATCGTGGCTTTCACCGACGACGATGTGGTCGTCGACCCGCACTGGTTGCGTGCTCTGGCCAGAGGATTCGCGCGGCACCCGGACGCTGCGTGCATTTGCGGCCTGGTACCCAGCGGCGAGCTACGGACTGCCGCCCAAGCCTATTTCGACCAGCGGGTGTCGTGGGCGTCCTCACTGGTGCCCACCCGCTTTTCGATGGCCGACCAACCGGCGGGCGTCCCGTTGTTCCCGTTTCAGGTGGGTCGCTACGGAACCGGCGCGAACTTCGCGATCAAGCGGGCCAGCGCCATCGAGATGGGCGGCTTCGACGAGGCGTTGGGGGCGGGTTCGCCGACCCGCGGCGGTGAGGACATCGACATGTTCTACCGGCTCGTCATGGCCGGCCATGTTTTGGTCAACGATCCCGCCGCGATCGTCTGGCATCGACACCGTGCCGAAGCGTCGACGCTGTTGGAGCAAGCCACGGGTTACGGGGTGGGTTTCGGCGCCTGGGCCACCAAGGTGATGCTGGACCGCGACGGTCGCCGCCTCGCCTTCACGGTCGCTCGACGGCGCCTGCGCGACACCGCGGACCGTGGGCTCGCCTACGGGGCCATCGCTGCGCCGAAGAGCGAGTTCAACGGTATGGTTCCGCGCCGGGTGGGCGCTACCGAGATCTTCTCCGTACTGGGCGGCCCGTGGGCGCTGTGGCGCGGGCGACGCCAGGGCCGCCGGGCGGTTCCGCTCGCCGCCACCGCCGGTCCCCCGCACTCATCGCTGAACCGGGCGTGATGAGCACAAGCATCCAACTGGCCAGTACGGAAACAGCACGAAGTACGCCCGTCGAACCGAGCACCGACGTGGTGCCCGTACCGGCAGTTTCCGATCAGCCACGTAGCCGGGTACGGGGCCCGGCCCGACCCGCCGACCTCGCCGCCGGCGGAGCAGTTCTGGGTCTGCTCGCCCTGATCCCGCTGCCGCCGTGGGTGAGCGCTTTCCTGCTGGCCGGATTCATCGCCGTCGCGCCGGGCGCGGCGATTCTGAGTTGGGTCAGCGTCCCGGTCCGGGGCCGCGCCGGGGTGATTCTCGCCCTGGGAATGTCCGCGGTGACGCTGGTGACCGTAGGGGCCATGTGGTCCTACCGGTGGGCCCCCAACGGGATCCTCGTCGTCGGTGTCGTCACCGTGCTCGGCAGCAGCGGACTGTGGTACTACCGCAACGGCTGGCCCGCCGTGCCCACCATGGAGTCTGTGCGGCGCACGGTCAAGGTACCTGCGATACAACTGAATTCCTCGATCGTGCTGAGCATCATCGCGCTGACGATATGGGCCGCCAGTGTGCCCGGACTGCCCGGCGTCGATGCCAGCCTCTACGGCCTGCTGTTCTCCGGAACCGGACCGCTGCTCGGCGTCGCAATCATGCTGACGACGGTCTCTTTCGCCTTGGCCATCCGCGCACGGCAACTGCCCGCGGCGGTGCTGGCACTCGGTAGCGCGATCACGGTCGCCCGCGTCACCACGTTAGTTGCGACCGAAATACCGCTCTACGACTGGACATACAAGCACATTGCGGTGGTGGATTACATCCAGCAGCACGGTGTGATCATGCCGCCGGGAACCGACATCTACACCAAGTGGCCGTCGTTCTTCGTCGCCATGACCTGGTTCTGCGACGTCACCGGCCTTGATCCGACGACCCTGGCGCACGTGTGGACGCCGATCATTCACGTCCTGATTTCGGTGACCGTCTACAGCGCGGCACGGGCGTTCGGTTTCGCTCCCCTGGTCGCGGTCACCGCCGCCTTCGTCATCGAGATCGTGAACTGGGTTGGCCAGGACTACTTCTCGCCGCAGTCCTGGGCCCTGGTGATCGCGCTCGGCCTGCTGACGCTGCTCATCAGATCCCGCGAGTATCGAACGACCGGCATCCTTGCGATCCTCCCGTTCGTGGCCATCGTGCCCACCCATCAGTTGACGCCGTACTGGCTTCTGATGGTCATCACCTTGCTGATGATCGCCAAGCGGGTTCGGCCGTGGTGGATCCTGCTGGTGATGGCCGCGGTCGCCGGCGGATACCTGTTGATGAACCTGGAAGCAGTGGCGCCCTACGGTTTGCTCTCCGGCACCAGCCCCGTCAAGAACGCCGAGAGCAACCTGGGCGACGCCGTCGGCACCCCGGCGAGTTGGTTCACCTCCGCGGTGTGCCGTTCGGTGTCGGCGGCCGTGTTCCTGATTGCCCTCGGGGGCGCCTGGTGGCTGCGCAAAAATGGGCGGCCGGTGCTGGTTTCAGCCATCCTGGCGTTCTGCCCCCTGCTGATGCTCCTCGGCATGAGCTATGGGGGCGAGGCCATCTTCCGGGTCTACCTGTACAGCCTGTTGGGCTTGGGCTTCCTCATCGCGCCACTGCTGGTGTGGGCCCTGCAACGGCCACCCCGTGGTCGCATCGCACTATCCACCATCGCCGCAACCCTGCTGATGGCCGTCGTATCGCTGGCCAGTCTGAACTCTTTTGTGGCGCTGTGGCCGTTCGTCTACGAAACCAAGCACCAGATCGCGCTCATGGAGCGAATCACCGCGGACGCCCGACCCGGGACTCGCATCATGATGATGCATCCCAGCGGGATGCCTGCCCGGGTCGGTGCACCGTATGCCGAGCAGACGTTGAAGTTTCCCGACTTCGACAAGCCGATCAGTATGGACTTGGGTCGAGACCGGGCGAAATTCCCTACCAAGCAACAATTGGGCGACCTGGAGTGGAACGTCGAACAGCATCCTTTCGACACCTACATGATCTTCAGCGAGCAGTCGCAGCGGGCCATCGAGTACTACCGTCGTTACCGCCCCGAAGGGGTGGCCGAGTTCCGGGAGTACCTGGCGAACTCCCCCAAGTGGGAGGCCGTGTATCGCGACGGTGAAACCGTCATCTACCTACACGCCGGCTCCGGCGAGGAATGGTGGAACTGGGTCGCCCCGGAGCAAAACGACGCGCTGGGTATCGGGGGAAGCTGATGCACTTTCGGTTCTGCGACCCTCGGGTATGCGTGAGGTACAACACCTCCGCCTGCAGCATTTCTCCGTCTTCGCCTGATCTAGCCTTGGAGGGCTGTTGGTCACCCATCGAAGGGCCGGCGCCCTGATTCGCCGGGGCCAATCCAAGGTGTTCGAAACTACCTGACAATGACCAACTTTCATCATCAAAGAGGACCCAGTTCATGAGCGATCCAACCGATATCGTCACCGACAACATCACTCCCGCCGCCGGCGACGGCGAGGGCCGGCGGGTGGAGCATTTCGCCTGGATCGACCTGCGCGGAGTCGCCGACGACCTACGAGATGCACTGCTACAAGCGGCGATTCACCACCGCATCGACGGCATCGT
>JAEWRC010000119.1 GCA_023460175.1 Actinomycetes bacterium | reverse complement strand
CGGTGTACGTGTCCAGCGAGTTCGGCTCGGGCTACATCGAGCTGAATCCCGACGGCAGCCAGAAGCGCATCAACTACCCCTGACCTGGGCGGTTTCGGGGGCGCGAGGGTGCGCAGACCCGGGATTTTCGCGGCGTGTCGGGCCGGGGACGCGCACGTTCGCGCGAAGGTTGGGGCGAGGCCGCGCATAGCTCGCGCATAGCTGAGGCTGAGATTTTGCGGGCGGGGGTTGGCTGCAGATATATCGGCGCGATACAGTTTGGCGAGGTGTCGATCCGCCGTAACGGCGGAACGTATTGACGAACTCGCAGGAGGAGGTGATCCGGGTGCTCGAACTGGCCATTCTGGGCTTGCTGCTCGAATCACCGATGCACGGCTACGAACTGCGCAAACGGCTGACCGGTCTGCTCGGCGCCTTCCGTGCCTTCTCCTACGGCTCGCTGTACCCCGCGCTGCGGCGCATGCAGGCCGACGGCCTGATCGTCGAGGACGCGGCCCCAGAGGGCACCACCAAGCTGCGCCGCGCCCGTCGCGTCTACCAGCTGAGCGACGCGGGCCGGCAGCGCTTCACCGAACTCGTCGCCGACACCGGACCGCAGAACTACACCGACGACGGCTTCGGTGTGCACCTGGCGTTCTTCAACCGCACCCCGGCCGAGGCGCGGATGCGGATCCTGGAGGGCCGCCGGCGGCAGGTGGAGGAACGGCGCGAGGGACTGCGCGAGGCGATCGCACGGGCCAGCAACTCGTTCGACCGCTACACCAAACAACTGCACCAGCTCGGGCTGGAGTCCAGCGAGCGCGAGGTCAAGTGGCTCAACGACCTCATCGCGGCCGAACGCAGTCAGCCCAGCACCGACCAACCCTGACCACAGCCCTGACCTGAAGAACAGCACCGAACTACGGCAGTACCGGATTAAGGAGAACACCCATGAGTGAGAACAACGCGACTGCGGCGTCGAATGCGTCCCAGGATGTGCGGGTCGCCATCGTCGGCGTAGGCAACTGCGCGTCCTCGCTTGTTCAGGGCGTGCACTACTACCGGGATGCCGACGAGAACGGCAGCGTCCCGGGCCTGATGCACGTCAAGTTCGGCCCCTACCACGTGCGCGACGTGAAGTTCGTCGCCGCGTTCGACGTCGACGCCAAGAAGGTGGGCTTCGACCTGTCCGAGGCGATCTTCGCCTCCGAGAACAACACCATCAAGATCGCCGACGTGGCGCCCACCGACATCGTCGTGCAGCGCGGCCCGACCCTCGACGGCATCGGCAAGTACTACGCCGACACCATCGAGGTCTCCGACGCCGAGCCCGTCGACGTGGTCAAGGTCCTCAAGGACGCCAAGGTCGACGTGCTGGTCTCCTACCTGCCGGTGGGCTCCGACGACGCCGACAAGTTCTACGCGCAGTGCGCCATCGACGCGGGCGTGGCCTTCGTCAACGCGCTGCCGGTGTTCATCGCCTCCGACCCGGAGTGGGCCAAGAAGTTCGAGGACGCCGGCGTGCCGATCGTCGGCGACGACATCAAGAGCCAGGTCGGCGCCACCATCACCCACCGCGTGATGGCCAAGCTGTTCGAGGACCGCGGCGTGACGCTGGACCGCACCTACCAGCTCAACGTCGGCGGCAACATGGACTTCAAGAACATGCTCGAGCGTGAGCGCCTGGAGTCCAAGAAGGTCTCCAAGACCCAGGCCGTCACCTCCAATCTGACCGGCTCGCTGGCCGGCAAGGTCGAGGACAAGAACGTCCACATCGGCCCGTCCGACCATGTGGCGTGGCTCGACGACCGCAAGTGGGCCTACGTGCGCCTCGAGGGTCGCGCCTTCGGCGACGCCCCGCTGAACCTGGAGTACAAGCTCGAGGTGTGGGACTCGCCGAACTCGGCGGGCATCATCATCGACGCGGTGCGCGCGGCCAAGATCGCCAAGGACCGCGGCATCGGCGGCCCGATCATCCCGGCTTCGGCCTACCTGATGAAGAGCCCGCCGAAGCAGCTGGCCGACGACGTCGCCCGCGAGCAGCTCGAGCAGTTCATCATCGGCTGATTCCAGTTTTTCCAGACTGCGCCCATCGCACTTGAAGTGCGGTGGGCGCAGTCTTGTCATCGGGCACGGGTTATAAAGGCCTGATGATCTCCGACGACGAACTGCTCGAGCTCGACGAGTTCGGCCTGCTACCCGAGAACGCCGAGCAGGCCGGGGTCCCCGATATCCCGCCCGTGGAGCGCATCGACACCGGGCCGATCAGCTCCCTGCGGTTCGGCACCGCCGACCCGCGCGTGCTGTTCCTGCACGGCGGCGGCCAGAACGCCCACACCTGGGACACCGTGATCCTGGGCCTCGGCCTGCCCGCGGTGGCCGTCGACCTGCCGGGTCACGGCCGCTCGTCGTGGCGCGAGGACGGCGACTACGGACCCAAGCTCAACGCCGAGACCCTGCGCCCGGTGCTGCGCGAGCTGGCCGCCGGCGTCGATCTGGTGGTCGGGATGTCGCTGGGCGGGTTGACCGCGCTGCGGGTGGCGGCCACCGAACCCGCCCTGGTCCCGCAGCTCGTGCTGGTCGACGTGACCCCGTCGGCCCCGGAGCGCCACGAGCAGATGACCAAGGCCCAGCAGGGCGCGGTGGCCCTGGTGCGCGGCGAACGCACCTTCCCCGACTTCGCCGCCATGCTCGACGCGGCGGTGGCGGCGTCGCCGCATCGGGATCGGAACTCGCTGCGCCGCGGGGTTTTTCACAACTCGAAGCGCCTCGACGACGGCAGCTGGACGTGGCGCTACGACTCGTTCCGCAAGGGCGAGGGCTTCGAGGGTCTCTGGGACGACGTCCCGGCCATCACCATGCCCACCACCCTGGTCCGCGGCGCCAACTCGTACTTCGTCAACGACGAGGACGCCGCGTCGTTCGCCAAGGGCGCCCCCGGATTCCGGGACACCATCGTGGTCCCCGATGCCGGCCATTCGGTGCAGGGCGATCAGCCGCTGCAGCTCGTGCAGATCCTGCGCGGGCTGCTCTGAGCGCGGTTCGGCTGTTGTTCACCTTCTGATCGGCAACTGCTCGTTCGGCTGCCGTAGCTTTCCCCGGGTCCCTTCACAGCCCCCGGAAGGAAGCCATGGCGCTCGTGCCGTTGAACCTGTTCGTCAACCACCGCGGCAAGTCCAGCCGCCAGCGCATCACCTGCCGCTACAAGTGCGGTGACGCCTGCGCGCATCCGGCGCCGAACACCAGCTCCAACGAGTACTTCGGCGACATTGTCCGCCAGTCGGTTTCGCGACGCTCGGTGCTGCAGGCCACCGGGGTGACGGTGCTGGCCGTGGGCGCCGGATCCGCGCTGGCCGCCTGCGGCCGCGACGAGCGGACCGCCCCCGTCGCCGACGTTGCCCACACCGAACCCGCCCCCGGGATGAACTTCACCGCGGTGGCCCCCAACTCCGAGGACGCCGTGGTGATCCCCGACGGCTACCGGCAGTCGGTGGTGATCGGCTGGGGCGACCCGGTGCTGCCCGGGGCCCCGCCGTTCGACGTCAACGCCCAGACCGCGGCCGCCCAGCGCCGGCAGTTCGGCTTCAACAACGACTTCGCCGGACTGCTGCCCATCGACGGCACCGAGGACCGGTACCTGCTGGTGGTCAGCCACGAATACACCACCGAGCAGTTCATGCACCCCGGCTACGACCCGGCGGCACCCACTCGCGAACAGTTCGAGATCGGCCTTGCCGCCCACGGCCTTTCGGTGGTCGAGGTGCGGCGCACACCCGAGGGCCTCGAGCCGGTGCCCGGCCGCTACAACCGTCGCATCACCGGCGACACCCCCTTCACCCTGGTGGGGCCGGCCGCGGGCAGCGACCTGGTCAAGACCACCGCCGACCCGACCGGCCGCGCGGTGGCCGGCACGTTCAACAACTGCGCCGGTGGCCTGACGCCCTGGGGCACAGTGCTTTCCGCCGAGGAGAACTTCCACGGCTACTTCGGCGCCGCCGAGGACGCCGCGCCCGTCACCCCCGTCCAGGCCGATCGGCTGGCCCGCTACGGTGTGAAACTCGAGCCCTCCGAACGGCTCTGGGAGAGCTTCGACCCGCGGTTCGACCCGACCCAGGAACCCAACGAGATCAACCGCTACGGCTACATTCTCGAGATCAACCCGTGGGATCCGGAGTCGACGCCGGTCAAGCATTCCGCGCTGGGTCGGTTCAAGCACGAGGCCGCCACCATCCACGTCACCGACGACGGCACCGTCGTCGCCTACTCCGGCGACGACGAACGCTTCGACTACATGTACAAGTTCGTCTCCACCAAGAAGATCCGGCCCGGCAAGGATCCGGCGGCGCTGGCGCACAACATGACCGTGCTGGACGAGGGCACGCTGTATGTGGCCAAGCTCAGCAGCGACATCCCCGCCGCGGAGATCGACGGGTCCGGCCGGTTGCCGTCGGCCGGGGCGTTCACCGGCACCGGGACCTGGCTGCCGCTGCTGCGCACCGAGGCCGACGGCCGCGCCGAATCACTGGTGTCGGGCATCGCCGCCGACGAGGTCGCCGTGTTCACCCGGTTCGCCGCCGACAAGGCCGGCGCCACCAAGATGGACCGCCCCGAGGACTTCGAGACCAACCCCGTGACGGGCAAGGTCTACCTCGCGCTGACCAACAACGACGAGCGCGGCCTCGACGGCGAACCCGGCCCCGATGCCGCCAACCCGCGCGCCGACAACAAGAACGGTCAGGTCCTCGAGATCGTCGATGACCACGCCGGCACCGCGTTCACCTGGGAGTTGCTGCTGGTCTGCGGTGATCCGGCCGCGGCCGACACCTACTACGGCGGCTTCGACAAGAGCCAGGTCAGTCCCATCTCCTGCCCGGACAACCTGGCCTTCGACAGCCACGGCAACCTGTGGATCTCCACCGACGGCAACGCGCTGGACGGCAACGACGGACTGTTCGCCGTCGCGCTGGAGGGCCCGCGCCGCGGCGAGACGCGGCAGTTCCTGACGGTCCCGGTCGGCGCCGAGACGTGCGGGCCCATCGTCACCGACGATCTGGTCCTGGTCTGTGTGCAGCACCCCGGCGAGAGCGACGACCACAGCCTGGCCGACCCGTTGTCGCACTGGCCCGACGGCGGCGACGCCGTGGCACGGCCGGCCGTGGTCGCGGTCTGGCGTGACGAAGGTCCCATCGGGGTCTGAAAGGTAGCCGCCTGCTACCGGTCTCCGATCGCTACCGTGGGTGCGTGTTTTGCCCACCTGCGTCCACCGCGCCGCGCTGAGCGTTCGCGATGCCGAAAAACTACGGGATCAAAGAGAAGGATCAGGTGGTCACCCACGTGGTGAACCTGATCCTGACCGGCAAGCTCCGCACCGGTGATCGCATCGACCGCACCGAGATCGCGGAGACCCTCGGCTTGAGCCGGGTTCCGGTCCAGGAGGCCGTGGTTCAGCTCGAACACGACGGCATCCTCAAGACGCGCTACCACCGCGGCGCCTTCGTCGAACGCTTCGACGAGGACACCATCTTCGAGCATCACGAGCTCTACGGCGTGCTCAACGGGATGGCGGCCGCGCGCGCCGCCGCGCACCCCAATCCACCGCTGCTGGAGCGCCTCGAATCGCTGCTGCGGCAGCTGCGGTTGCTCGGCGAAACCCGCTCGTTCCAGGAGTTGGGTCACGAATACCGGACCGCCATCAACGAGGACTACGCCGGGCCGCGGCTGCAGGCGTTGATTCGCGCCTCACAGAACTTCATCCCGCGCAGCCTGTGGAGCGCCTACGACTCGCGCCGCACCGAACTGGTGACGTACTACGAGGCCGAGACCGAGGCCATCCGGCGCGGCAACCCCGAGGGAGCCCGTGCCGCCAACATCGGCGTGTCGGCCGCGATGGCCCAGATCATGATCGCCGAACTGCGGCGCCGCGGCGTGCTGGGCGACTTGCGCTCACACTGAACAGAAGCAGCTGACGGCCGGGCGGGCTAGTTTCGACGAATGAGTTTTTCCGCCCGCCGATTTCCGGCGCTGCTGATCGTGGCGCTGCTGGCGCTGGGGCTGATCCTGGCCCCGCGCGCCGCCGCCGATCAGTGCGCCCCGCCCGGCGTCGACAGCGCCAGCGCGTTACCGACGAACCTGGCCGCCGCGGCCCAGGGACCCGAACAGGACCGGTTCACCACCGCGACGACGGCTCCGCTGGACTCGATCGACGTCGCCGCCCTGGGCCTGGGTACGCCCGGCACCCTGACCGTCGGCACCCTCTCGGACGCGCCGCCGAGCATCTGCATCAACGCCGCCGGCCAGTTCACCGGGTTCGACAACGAAGTGCTGCGCGCCATCGCCGAGAAGCTGGGGCTGCGGGTCAACTTCGTGGGCACCGACTTCTCCGGGCTGTTGGCCCAGGTGGCCTCGCGCCGGTTCGACGTCGGGTCGTCCTCGATCACCACCACCGAACCGCGCCGGCGCACCGTCGGCTTCACCAACGGCTATGACTTCGGCTACTTCTCGCTGGTGGTGCCCAGCGGTTCGCCGATCACCAGCTTCTCCCAGCTCGGGCCGGGCCAGCGCATCGGCGTGGTGCAGGGCACCGTCCAGGAGTCCTACGTGGTGGACACCCTCAAGCTGGACCCGGTGAAGTACCCGGACTACAACACCGTCTACGCCAGTCTGAAGACCCGCCAGCTCGACGCATGGGTCGCGCCATCGCAGCAGGCCGTCGGCACCGTGCAGCCCGGCGATCCCGCCGAGATCATCGAAAACACCTTCAGCCTGGACAATTTCGTGGCCTACGCGGTGGCGCAGGAGAATCAGCCGCTGATCGACGCGCTGAACTCGGGCCTGGACGCAGTGATCGCCGACGGCACCTGGGCGCGGTTGTATTCGGACTGGGTGCCGCGCGCGCTGCCGCCGGGCTGGAAACCCGGATCGAAGGCCGCCCCGGAGCCGCAGCTGCCCGACTTCGCCGCGATCGCCGAGGCGCAGGAACCCGAGCGCGCCGAGACCGCGGCGCCGAAATCCGTGTTGGCGCAACTCGGTACGGCGTTCTTCAGCTGGGACCTGTACAAGCAGGCCATTCCCGACCTGCTCAAGACCGGCCTGCCCAACACGCTGATCCTGACTTTCTGGGCCGCGGTGATCGGCCTGGTGCTCGGCATGGTCCTGGCCGTCGCCGGGATCTCCCGCTCGCGCTGGCTGCGCTGGCCCGCCCGGGTGTACACCGACATCTTCCGCGGGTTGCCGGAGGTGGTGATCATCCTGATCATCGGCCTGGGCTTCGGTCCGGTGGTCGGTGGGCTGACCGGAAACAACCCGTACCCGTTGGGAATTGCCGCCCTGGGGCTGATGGCCGCGGCCTACGTCGGGGAGATCCTGCGTTCCGGCATCCAGAGCGTGGAGGCCGGCCAACTCGAGGCGTCCCGCGCGCTGGGCTTCAGTTACTCGTCGTCGATGAAGCTGGTGGTCGTCCCGCAGGGCGTGCGACGGGTGCTGCCCGCGCTGGTCAACCAGTTCATCTCGCTGCTCAAGGCGTCCTCGCTGGTGTACTTCCTGGGCCTGGTGGCCAGCCAGCGCGAACTGTTCCAGGTGGGCCGCGACCTCAACGCGCAGACCGGGAACCTTTCGCCGCTGGTGGCCGCCGGGTTGTTCTACCTGGCGCTGACCATCCCGCTGACGCACCTGGTCAACTACATCGACGCCCGGCTGCGCCGCGGCCGCACCACCTCGGCCGAGGACCCGTTGGATCCGGCGAACCCGGCGACCACCCAGGAGATGATCTGATGGCGACCGACGCAGTCTCGCTGGCGGGCAAGGACATTCACCTGGCGTTCGGACCCAACAAGGTGCTGCGCGGGGTCGACATCGACGTGCCCGCGGGCAGCACCGCCGCGGTGATCGGGCCGTCGGGCTCCGGCAAGTCCACCCTGTTGCGCACGTTGAACCGGCTCTACGAACCCGACAGCGGCGACATCCTACTCGACGGACGCTCGGTGCTGCACGACGACCCGGACCGGCTGCGGCAACGCATCGGCATGGTGTTCCAGCAGTTCAACCTGTTCCCGCACCGCAGCGTGCTGGACAACGTCAGCCTGGCCCCCCGCAAGCTCAAGGGCCTGTCGGCCGAGGCCGCCAGGGACCTCGCGCTGGGTCAGCTGGAACGAGTGGGACTGCGGCACAAGGCCGATGTGCGGCCGGGCACGCTGTCGGGCGGCCAGCAGCAGCGGGTGGCGATCGCCCGCGCGCTGGCGATGTCGCCGCGGGTGATGTTCTTCGATGAGGCCACCTCCGCGCTGGACCCCGAACTGGTCAAGGGCATCCTCGCGTTGATCGCCGAACTCGGCGCCGACGGGATGACCATGGTGGTGGTGACCCACGAGATGGGGTTTGCCCGATCGGCCGCCGACGCGGTGGTGTTCATGGACCACGGCACGGTGGTGGAGGCCGGCGCGCCGGAGCGGATCTTCGAGGCCGCCGAGACCGATCGGCTCCAACGGTTCCTGTCCCAGGTGCTGTGAGGCCCCGCATTTTGACGGAGGTGAAGTCCTGACAGTCTCGGACAGGTTAGACTAGCGAACTATGCCAGAAGGCGACGCCACCCTCCCCGATGTGACCCACCTTGCCGAGGGTCTGCACCGAACGCTGGCGAAGCTGTTCACCCTGCTCAGGCGCAGCGACAATCACACCGAAGCCGCCGGTGAGCTGACGCTGGCGCAGCTGTCGATTCTGGTCACGCTCCTCAACCAGGGTCCTATCCGAATGACCGAGCTGGCCGCCCACGAGCGGGTCCGGACCCCGACCACCACCGTCGCGATCCGGCGCCTCGAGAAGCTGGGTCTGGTCAAGCGCACCAAGGATCCCTCCGATCTGCGCGCCGTGCTCGTCGAGATCACGCCGAAGGGCCACGCCCAGCATCAGGAGGCCCTCACCCACCGCTACGCTTCGCTGGCGGCGCTGCTGCGCGGGCTCAGCCCCGAGGATCTCGAGACGCTCGAGGCCGCGCTGGGCCCCCTGGAACGGCTGGCCGGCGAGTAGTCAGCCCAACCAGTCGAGCACCGCGGCCGCGGTCCACGACTGCTGCATGCTGCCCAGCGGCGCCCCGGTGAACGGCTCGTAGTATTCGGCGAAGCTGCCGTCGCTGGCCTGCCGCAGCCCCTCCCGGCGCAGCGACGCCGCGCGTTCCACCCAACCCCGGCGGCCGAACGCCCAGGAGAACAGCCACGTCATCACCGGCCACACCGGCCCGCGCCAGTACTCGCGGGCCCGAAAGTCCCGCGACACCGGGGATGTCGACGGGATCAGCGCGTACTTCAGATCGGGATGACCGGCAAAGCGCGGGCCCTCCATCAGTTTCAGCAGGGCGCGCTCACGGTCGTGCGGCAGGCCGCCGCACAGCAGCGGGGCGAACTGGGCGACCGTTTCGGTGGCCACCCAGCGCTCGGCGCGCACGTCGTAATCCTTTGCCGCGCCGGTTCTCTCATCGCAGCTCTCGACGACGCCGGCGCGGAACAACTCGGCCCAGCCGTACAACTCGCGCACATCGCTGTGCGGGCGCCGCTGCTCCTCCCCGATCTCGGCGAGCACCGTGCAGGCGACCGCGAAGATCGCCGAGACGAACACGTCCTCGACGACGAAGCTCATGACCTTGGGGAGCAGGTCGTCGTCGTAGCGGGCGGCCTTCATCTCCTCCAGCAGCCACAGGTACCGGTCGTACTCGACATCGGAGGGCCGTTGGGTGGCGTCGGTGATGATGCTGTTGTCGGCGCGCTGATACTCGGGCACCGCGCCCGGAATCACGTTGGCGTAGGCGGCATCCCACCGCGGCGAGTTGTCCATCCCGGATTCCCAGCCGTGGTAGAGCGTGATACGGCCGCGCGAATTCTGGTCGCGGCTCTCGGCGAGCCAGCGGTGCCAGCGCACCAGCGCGTCCCAACGCCGGTCCAGGAACGCATCGGCGACCGCCCGGCTCGTCCGGCCCCGCCGTCGCGCGTGGTCGAGGATGCGCTGCACGGCGATCGCATGCACCGGCGGCTGGGTGATCCCCGAGGTGTGCCGGTGGCGCGGGGCGTGCGCGGCCAGGGTCGCGGTGGCCCACCGCGCCGGCCCGGGGAAGTACCCGTCGACCCCGTTGGCGAACACGATGTGCGGGATCATCCCGTTGGTCCACTGCGCCGACAGCAGGGTGTCGAGTTCGACGACGGCCCGTTCGACGCTCAGCGGGGCCAGCCCGACCGCCACGAACGCGGCGTCCCAGCTCCACATGTGCGGGTACAGCAGCGGCGCCGCAGTGGTCATGGTGCCCAGGTCATTTCCCCGCAGCAGGTAGGCCGCGCGGGCGGCGAGCTGGGTCGGGGTGAAACTCGGGTCCGGTGCCACGCCCTCCATTCTGCGGCGTCGCGCGAGCGTCCGCGCGCCAACTAGGGTTGCGCACATGCCGACCGCTCTGATCACCGGTGCCTCCCGCGGGCTGGGTGCGGCCATTGCCGCCGCGCTGGCCCCCACCCACACCCTGCTGCTGGCGGGCCGGCCCTCGCCCGACCTCGACGCCGTCGCCGAGCGATTCGGCGCGCCCACCTGGCCGCTGGAGCTCACCGATGCCGACAGCATCGAGGCCAGCGCCGAGGTGCTCGCGGAACTCGACGTGTTGGTGCACTGCGCCGGGGTGGCCTACCCGGGGCGGGTCGCCGAGTCGACGCCGGAAGAGTGGCGCGCCACCCTTGAGGTGAACGTCGTCGGGGCCGTCGCGCTGACGTTGGCGCTGCTGCCCGCGCTGCGGGCGGCCCGCGGTCAGGTGGTGTTCATCAACTCCGGTTCTGGCCGCAACCCCTCCCCCGGGCTGGCGTCGTACTCGGCGAGCAAGTTCGCGTTGCGGGCGTTCGCCGAGTCGCTGCGGGCCGACGAGCCGACGTTGCGGGTGAGCACCGTGTACCCCGGCCGGATCGACACCGACATGCAGCGCGACCTGACCGCCTACGAGGGCCGCGACTACGACCCGGCGCGGTTCCTGAAGCCCGAGACGGTCGCGCAGATCGTTGCCGATGTGGTGACGACGCCGCCGGATGGCGATGTGCACGAGGTGGTCGTCCGCCCCCGGCCCCGGTAGGTCTGGGCCTGCGCGAGGGTGCCCAAACTACGTGATTCTGTCGGCGTGTCGGCCGGGGGCGCGCACGCTCGCGCTGAAAAGGGAGGGGCTCGCGGTGCGAAGGAGGGGGCTCGCGGGAAGAGCTGTGGGCGTCAGGCGACGATGTTGACCAGCTTGCCGGGCACCACGATGACCTTCTTCGGGGTGGCCCCCGCCAGGAACGCCTGCACCTTCTCGTCGGCGACCGCAGCGGCCTCCAGGGCCTTGGCATCGGCGTCGGCGGGCACGGTGATGTGGCCGCGGACCTTGCCGTTGACCTGGACCGGGTACTCGACGGTGTCCTCCACCAGATAGGCCTCGTCGGCGACCGGGAAAGGCCCGTGCGCCAACGACTCCGCGTTACCCAGGCGCCGCCACAGCTCCTCGGCCAGGTGCGGGGCCAGCGGCGCGATCATCAACACCAGCGGCGCGATCGCGTCTCGCGCGGTGACGCCCGCCTTGGTCAGGTGGTTGGTGTACTCGATCAGCTTGGCCGCGGCGGTGTTGTTGCGCAGGTTCGCGTAATCCTCGGACACCCCGGCGATCGCCCGGTGCAGCGCGCGCAGCGTCGCGTCGTCCAGCTCGCCGTCGGTGACGCGGTCGGCGCCGGTGCTCTCGTCGACCACCAGCCGCCACACCCGCTGCAGGAACCGGTAGGCGCCCACGACATCCTTGGTGGCCCACGGCCGCGACGCCTCCAGCGGACCCATCGACATCTCGTAGACGCGCAGCGTGTCGGCGCCGTAGCCGTCGCAGATCTCGTCCGGTGAGATCGAGTTCTTCAGGCTCTTGCCGATCTTGCCGAACTCCTGGAACACCTCGGCCTCGCCGGAGTCGGTGGGCAGGAAGAACTTTCCGTCCCGCTCGACGACGTCGGCGGCCGGCACGTAGGCGCCGCGGGAATCGGTGTAGGCGAACGCCTGGATGTAGCCCTGGTTCACCAGCCGTCGGTAGGGCTCCTTCGAGCTGACGTGCCCGAGGTCGAAGAGCACCTTGTGCCAGAACCGGGAGTACAACAGGTGCAGCACGGCGTGCTCGACGCCGCCGACGTACAGGTCGACGCCGCCCGGATCGTCCGGGCCGTGCTCGGCGGGCCGCGGGCCCATCCAGTACCGCTCGTTCTCCTTGTCGCAGAACGTATCCGGGTTGTGCGGGTCGCAGTAGCGCAGCTCGTACCAGGAGCTGCCGGCCCACTGCGGCATGACGTTGGTGTCGCGGCTGTAGGGCTTGAGACCGTCGCCGAGATCCAGCTCCACGTGCACCCACTCGGCCGCCTTGTTCAGCGGCGGCGACGGTTCGGTGGCGGCGTCGTCCGGGTCGAACAGCACCGGCGAGTAGTCCTCGACGTCGGGCAGTTCCACCGGCAGCGCGGACTCCGGCAGCGGGTGGGCGCGGCCGTCGGCGTCGTAGACGATGGGAAACGGCTCACCCCAGTAGCGTTGCCGGGCGAACAGCCAGTCCCGCAGCTTGTACTCGACGCGCTGCTGACCGCGCCCGTCGGCCGTCAGCTTCTCAGCCATGGCCGCCTTGGCGGTGGCGACGTCCATGCCGTCGAGGAAGCCCGAGTTCACCAGCGTGCCGTCACCGGTGTGGGCGCCCTGCGAGATATCGCCGCCGGCAACGACTTCCACGATCGGCAGGCCGAACTCGGTGGCGAAATCCCAGTCCCGCTGATCGCCGCTGGGCACCGCCATGATGGCGCCGGTGCCGTAGCCGGCCAGCACGTAGTCGGCGATGAAGATCGGCACCGGAGCGTCGTTGGCGGGGTTGACGGCGTAGGCACCCAGGAACACACCGGTCTTGGTCTTGTTCTCCTGGCGTTCCAGATCCGACTTGGCGGCGATCGCCGTGCGGTAGGCGGCGACCGCCGCGCCCGGGGTGGCCGCCCCGTAGGTCCAGCGCTCGTCGACGCCGTCGGGCCAGGCGTCGGCCACCAGCTGATCCACCAGTTCGTGCTCGGGGGCCAGCACCAGATACGTCGCGCCGAACAGGGTGTCCGGGCGGGTGGTGAACACCTCGATGTCGCCGGCCGGCGAGTCGAACAGGGCGCTGGCACCGGTGGAGCGCCCGATCCAGTTGCGCTGCATGGCCTTGACCTTGTCCGGCCAGTCCAGCACGTCCAGGTCGTCGAGCAGCCGGTCGGAGTAGGCGGTGATCCGCATCATCCACTGCCGCAGCCGCTTACGGAACACCGGGAAGTTGCCGCGCTCGCTGCGGCCGTCGGCGGTGACCTCCTCGTTGGCCAGCACCGTGCCCAGACCGGGGCACCAGTTGACCATCGAGTCCGAGCGGTACACCAACCGGTGACCGTCGATCACATCGGCGCGCGCCCCCGCGTCCAGCTCCGCCCAACTTCTACCGTCGTCGAGAGTCCTTGTCCCGGCGTCGAACTCGGCGACCAGCTCGGAGATGGGCCGCGCCTTCTGGGCGTCGGTGTCGAACCAGGCGTTGTAGATCTGCAGGAAGATCCACTGCGTCCACTTGTAATAGTCGACATCGGTGGTGGAGAAGCTGCGCCGCGCATCGTGGGCCAGCCCCAGCCGGCCCAGCTGCCGGCGGAAGTTGACGATGTTGGCCTCGGTCCGGGTCCGCGGGTGGGTGCCGGTCTGGATGGCGTACTGCTCGGCGGGCAGCCCGAACGCGTCGAACCCCAGGGCGTGCAGCACGTTGCGGCCGGTCATGCGGAAGTAGCGCGCGTAGACGTCGGTGGCGATGTAGCCCAGCGGGTGCCCGACGTGCAGGCCGTCGCCCGACGGGTACGGGAACATGTCCTGGACGAACATCTTGTCGCCGGGCACCGGGGTGCCCGGCGGCGGCGCCAGCGACCCGACCGGGTTGGGGACATTGAATGTACCGAGTAGGTGCCACGTCTCCTGCCAGTCCTGCTCGATCCGGCCCGCGAGCTCCGCGGTGTAGCGGAACTGCGGTGCGTCGGATTCGGCTCCGGAGCTTTGGGGTTCGGTCACCCAGACAGGGTATAAGGGCTGCGCCGCGGGCCAAAAAGCGCGGAACCGCAGTGACCTGGGCAACAGCTTGGTCTCAGTTGAGTTGCGGGGTTGTCAGGGGTTGATTCCAGCTGTGTTCCAGGTGCCCTCGACCCCTGGTTGGGGGCTCGGGCCGGGGCTACAGTCGGCGCCTACGGAAGGGGTGGCGCACGCCCCGAAATCGGATCGCGGAAGTTGGTTTCCGCCCACCTGGAAGGACGCGAAGACTATGTTCTCCAAGGCCCGAAGCTGGCGCGTTGTGGC
>JAEWRC010000118.1 GCA_023460175.1 Actinomycetes bacterium | reverse complement strand
TGGGCATCAGGTCGGCTTCGACGTAGTCGGTGCCGGTGGTGATCGCGGTGGCATCGGACCAGCTGATCTTGCCGTCGGCCAGCAGGGCGTGGATTCGGGGCAGGCGGGTGTCGAGGGCTTCGGCGTGGCCGACGAGTTGGCGGGCCAGGTGCGGGGTGATGTTCATCGCGGCGCCGACTTCGGCGCAGGTCCGGCTGAATCCGGTGATCAACGCGTAGCCGGGGTCGGTGGGGTCGTGGCCTTCGGCTTCGGCGGTGCGTTCCCACAGCAGCGCCGCGATCGCCCCGGTCCGTCGAGCGTGGGTCGCCGATTCGGCGCGGCGGGTGTCTTCGACCACCGCGACCAGCTCATCGGGCGAGCTCGACTCGAACATACATTCGATTCTACACGGATGTGGAAACGGTGTCCAGTGTCATCTCCCAGGACATCGGTGACAGTTCGGGTCGTCTTGGTGGTGACACTTCTGCCGCGAGGCTCGGGCGGTGGCTGTTAATGAACCCATCGCCCCCGGGTTCGCCTGGCGCTCTCGCAGCTATCCAGAATTTGCTGGCGAGAGCGAGTAGCCGATCACTCTAGGTTCGCCCCGCCGCGCGCCCGCCCCTTGAAAGGGAGGTGTCCCATGAACAAGATCGGTGACCACGCCGTCGTGCTGGGGGCCAGCATGAGCGGCCTGCTCGGGGCGGCGGTCCTGGCGGACTTCTACGAGCGGGTGACGTTGGTGGAGCGCGATGCGTTGACCGAAGGCGCGGCGAATCGACGCGGCGTGCCCCAGGGCCGGCATCCACACGCGCTGCTGGCGCGCGGGGCGCAAACGCTCGAGGAGCTCTTTCCGGGAATTCTGGACCAACTGGTCGCCGACGGCGCGCCGGTGTGGTCCGACGGTGACCTGTCCCGCCTGTACCTCTGTTTCGGTGGGCATCGGATGGTGCATCGGGGGCATTCGCCGTTGGCCGACGAGCTTCTGGCCATGTATCAGCCCAGTCGGACCTTCCTGGAAGCGCATGTCCGCCAGCGGGTTCGGGAACTGCCGAACGTCGGGGTGCTCGACCATCGCGAGGTGCTCGGACTGACCGCAACCGATGACCGCCGGCGGGTGACCGGAGTACGGATCAGTGGCGATCGGGTGCTGCCGGCGGACCTCGTGATCGATGCCATGGGCCGCGCCGCCCACACCCCGGCGTTCCTCGAAAGTCTCGGGTACGAACGGCCGCCCGAGGACCACATCGTCGTCCGCACCACCTACGTCAGTCAGGCGCTGCGGTTGCCGCCCGAAGCCTTGCGGGAGCAGGCGGTCCTCATCAGTCCCGCCCCCGGGCGGCCGACGGGAATGTTTCTGGGCCACAACGAGAATGACTCATGGATCTTCACGGTCTTCGGGATGGCCGGACGCCAGCCGCCGCGCGGTACGGACGGAATGCTGGCGTTCGCCGAGGAATTCGCTCCCGCGCACGTCGTGACGGCGCTGCGGGCCGGCGAACCGCTGGCGCCGGTGGTCCAGCACCGGCTGCCGTCGAGTCAGTGGCGACGGTACGACAAGATGCGGCGCTTCCCCGACGGTCTCCTGGTCACCGGCGACGCCATGTGCAGCTTCAACCCGATCTACGGGCAGGGCATGTCGGTGGCGGGCATGGAGGCCGTCGCCCTCCGCTCCGTGCTGCACCACGGCGATACGGCCCTGTCCCGCCGCTACTTTCGCGCCGCGGCCAAGTCCATCGGGGTGGCGTGGCGACTGGGTGCCGGCACGGATCTTGCCTTCCCGGAGGTGGTTGGACGCCGCACGCCGTCGACCCGGCTCACCCAGCGGTACGCAGACTGGGTGCTGCGCGCCTGCGAGCAGGACGCGGCGGTGCACGCCCAGTTCACCAAGGTCACGGGCCTGGTGGATCCACCGGCGAAGCTGTTCCACCCATCGTTCGTCCGCCGGGTCGCGGCGGTCAGATACCTGAGTAGGTCTCCGGATCCGGCCGGAACCGGGTCCCGTCGTCGAGCGAGCTGAGCTTGTCCATGTCCTCGGCGCTCAACTCGAAATCGAAGACACCCAGGTTCGCTGCGATCCGCTCGGCCGAGGACGACCGGGGGATGACGACGTTGCCCAACTGCAGGCTCCAGCGGATCAATACCTGGGCGGGGGACTTGTCGTACCCGGCGGCCACCGTGGTCACGGCCGGGTTGTCGAGCAGGTTGGCGACACCCAGCGGCGCGTACGCCTCGGTGATGATGCCGTGCCCGGCGTTGGCTGCGCGCAGTTCCGCCTGATTGAGCAAGGGGTGCAATTCGATCTGGTTGACCGCGGGAACCACATAGGTCAGGTCGATCAGGTCCGACAGGTTCTCGGCGGAGAAGTTCGCGACGCCGATCGAGCGGGTGTGCCCGTCCTGGCGTGACTTCATCATGCCGCCGAAGCTGTCGACGAACTTGCCCTTCGCGGTGTTGGGCCAGTGCACGAGGTAGAGGTCCACGTAGTCGAGCCCGAGGCGCTCCAGGCTGGCCTTCAGTGCGTCCTGCGCGGTCTGGAAACCGTGATCGGCGTTGGCCAGCTTGGTGGTGACGAAGATCTCGGCGCGCGGGATGCCGGACTCGCGGATCGCCTTGCCGACGGCGGCCTCGTTGTCGTAGGTCGCGGCGGTGTCGATCAAGCGGTAGCCCAACTCCAGCGCGGTCGCCACGGCGGCCTCGGTCTGCGCGGGGTCCAGCCCGCCCACGCCGAGACCCAACGCGGGCATCGTGTTCTCGTCATTGAGCCCGATCGATGGAACCGACTGGCCATTGGACGTCATCGCACCTGCCTGAAAGTCGTGGTGTTGGGGGAATTCGAGTTATTGATCTTACTCAGTGAACAGGTGTGTGCTCGACCGGCGTCCACTACCTTCGGCTATGTGACCAACGCCGTGCCGCCACAACCGAAGCGCAAGCGCCGACCACCACTGCCGTTGCTCCGCGTCGGCGCGAAGCTCACCCCCAAGGTGCTACCCCGGATTCCGGCCCCGCTGCAGCGCACGTTGGCCGGCGGCGGTCCGGTGGTGATCGACGGCAACACCCTGGACCCGACGCTGCAACTGCTGGTTGCGGCGCTGCGCTTGAACGGCGTGACCGCATTGATGCTCGACGAGGACGACGTCGCCGCCAGTCGGCAGGCCTTCAACGACCTGTGCGTCTCGCTGGGCGGGCCGCCGGTCGACGTCGAGATGGAGCAGATCTCCATCGACGGGATCGGCGTGCGCCATTACCGGCCCCATTACCGCCCGGTCGACGGCGCGCCGCCGCTGTTGGTGTTCTTCCACGGCGGCGGATACGTCCTGGGTGAGCTGGATTCCTACGACGCGCTGTGCCGCCTGATCTGTCGCGAAGCGCAGGTGCAGGTGCTGTCCGTCGACTACCGGTTGGCGCCCGAGCACCCGGCGCCGGCGGCCGTCGACGACTGCTACGCGGCCTATCTGTGGGCCGTCGAGCACGCCGAGCGTCTGGGTGCCGACCCGGCGCGGATCGCGGTCGGCGGGGACAGCGCCGGGGGTGCGCTGGCGGCGGTGGTCGCCCAACTCGCCCGCGACGCCGGGCCCGCGGTGCCGCCGCCGGTGCTGCAGTTGCTGATCTACCCGTGGACCGACCTGACCGCGCCCAGCCGATCCCGCGCGCTGTTCGCCGAGGGCTTCGTGCTGACCCAGCGCGATCTCGATTGGTGCGGGGCGGCCTACCTGGCGGGATCGGGCCTGGCCGCCACCGATCCGCGGGTCTCGCCGGCGCGGGCCGCGGAGCTGTCCGGGCTGCCACCGGCGCTGGTGCTCACCGCGGGTTTCGATCCGCTGCGCGACGAGGGGGATCGCTACGCCGAGGCGCTGGCGGCCGCCGGCGTGCCGGTGGACCTGCGCCGGATGGATTCCCTGCTGCACGGCTTCGTCAACTTCCACGAGCTCGGCGGCGCCGTGCGGCACGCCATCACGGAGATGATCTCCGCCCTGGCGGCCCACCTTCGGCGCAGTTGAGGTGCACCCAGCCGCCGCCGGTAGGCTGGAGCGCGCCATTTACGCAGACTGCGAGCGCAAGGATCATCACACCCGTGGCCAAAGCATCGAAACGCCCCGCCAAGTACGACCTGAAGGCGGCTGACCGCAAGCGGAACCTGGCCGTCCAGATCGGTCTCACCGCGATCGTGGTGGTCTTTGCCGTCGGCCTGGTGTTCTACATCGTCAGCAACGGCAGCAAGGGACAGACCGGTGAGGCCCAGGCCGTTCGGGTCGAGTCCACCTCGGTCATCAAGGAGGAGGGCAGCGATCAGCCCAAGGCCGTCATCTCGGTCTACGAGGACTTCCTGTGCCCGCACTGCGCGCAGTTCGAGGCCGCCTTCGGGCCCACCCTCAACCGGCTGATCGACAGCGGCGCGGTGGCCGTCGACTACTACATGCTGGGCTTCATGGACTCGGCCGCCAGCCAGGATGGCTCCACCCGCGCGGCCAACGCCGGTTACTGCGTCGCCGAGGCCGACACCACCCCAGCCAAGGAGGCGTTCCGTCGCTTCCACACCGCGCTGTTCATGCAGCAGCAGCCGTCGGGAACGCCCGATAGCGGCCTGATCGAGACCGCGCGCCAGGCCGGGGTGGCCGACGGCGTCGCCGAATGCGTCAACGGCGGGAACTTCGTCGACATGATCGGCGGCCTGCCGGAGGCCACCGGCGTCACCGCGACCCCGACCATCCGGATCAACGGCGAGGACTACCAGCAGAGCACCCCCGACGCCCTGGTGGCCAAGATCACCGAGATCGTCGGCGAGATCCCCAACGTTCCCGCGCCGGCCCCGGCGCCCGAGCCCGCTCCCGCCCCGGCGCCATGAGCGTGGAATCCACCGCCCCCGTCGTCGACCCGGATGCGGCCGACGACACACCTCCGCCGCGGTCCGGCGTGGCGGTGGGTCGCCCGAGTGCGTTGTGGGTGCTGCTGGCCGGCGTGATCGGTCTGGTGGCCTCCTTCACCTTGACGGTGGAAAAATTTGAGCTGCTGATCAACCCGGCCTATGTGCCGTCGTGCAACCTGAACCCGGTGCTGTCCTGCGGGTCGGTGATGGACACCCCGCAGGCCGGCTTCTTCGGCTTCCCCAACCCGCTGATCGGCGTCATCTCGTTCACCGTGGTGATCGTCACCGGCGTGCTGGCCGTCGCCAAAGTGCGTCTGCCGCAATGGTATTGGGTGGGAATGGCGCTCGGGACCGCGCTGGGCGCGGTGTTCGTGCACTACCTGATCTTCCAGAGTCTCTACCGCATCGGCGCGCTGTGCCCCTACTGCATGGTGGTCTGGGCCGTGGTCATCCCGCTGCTGGCCGTCGTCGCCTCGATCGCGCTTCGTCCACTGGCCGGGAACCCGGTCCTGAGGGTCCTCTACGAGTGGCGCTGGTCGATTGTCACGCTATGGTTCACCGCGTTGGTGTTGATGATCCTGGTGAGGTTTTGGGATTACTGGTCGACGCTGATCTGACCGCATCCCCATACAGGCAGGGACCACAGTGATATCGAAAGTACTGGTGGCGAATCGGGGCGAGATCGCGATTCGTGCCTTCCGCGCGGCATATGAACTCGGCGTGGGGACCGTGGCGGTATACCCCTACGAGGACCGTAATTCGGTGCACCGGCTGAAGGCCGACGAGTCGTATCAGATCGGCGAGGCCGGCCATCCGGTGCGGGCCTATCTGTCGGTCGACGAGATCGTCAGCACCGCGCGCGCCGCCGGCGCCGACGCGGTGTACCCCGGCTACGGCTTCCTGTCGGAGAATCCCGAACTCGCCGCGTCCTGCGCCGCGGCCGGCATCACGTTCGTGGGCCCGTCGGCCGAGGTCCTGGAGCTGACCGGCAACAAGTCGCGGGCCATCGCCTCGGCCCGGGCGGCCGGGCTGCCGGTGCTGGAGTCCTCCGCGCCGTCGTCCTCGCCGAAAGAGCTTCTGGCGGCAGCGGAATCGATGCAGTTCCCGTTGTTCGTCAAGGCGGTCGCCGGTGGCGGCGGCCGGGGCATGCGGCGGGTGGCCGAGCCCTCGGAGCTCGCCGACGCCATCGACGCCGCGTCGCGGGAGGCCGAATCCGCGTTCGGCGATCCGACGGTGTTCCTCGAGCAGGCGGTGATCAACCCGCGCCACATCGAGGTGCAGATCCTGGCCGACAACTACGGCAACGTCATCCACCTCTACGAGCGCGACTGCAGCGTGCAGCGCCGCCACCAGAAGGTCATCGAGCTGGCCCCGGCGCCCAACCTCGATCCGGAGCTGCGGGAACAGATCTGCGCCGACGCCGTCGCGTTCGCCCGTGAGATCGGCTACACCTGCGCGGGCACCGTGGAGTTCCTGCTCGACGAGCGCGGCCGGCACGTCTTCATCGAG
This sequence comes from Actinomycetes bacterium, assembly GCA_023460175.1. Lineage (GTDB taxonomy): Bacteria > Actinomycetota > Actinomycetes > Mycobacteriales > Mycobacteriaceae > Mycobacterium. The sequence goes on along the minus strand of JAEWRC010000118.1, from coordinate 12,266 downwards.
ATGAACCCGCGAATCCAGGTGGAGCACACGGTCACCGAGGAGATCACCGACGTCGACCTGGTGTCCTCACAGCTGCGGATCGCCGCCGGTGAGTCGCTCAGTGACCTGGGGCTGCAGCAGGATTCGATCGTCCCGCACGGTGCCGCACTGCAGTGCCGGATCACCACCGAGGACCCGGCCAACGGCTTCCGCCCGGACACCGGTCGGGTGACGGCCTACCGCTCGCCGGGCGGCGCGGGGATCCGCCTGGACGGCGGGACCAACCTGGGCGCCGAGGTGAGTGCGCACTTCGACTCGATGCTGGTGAAGCTGACGTGTCGCGGCCGCGATTTCGCGACCGCCGTGCGCCGGGCCCGCCGCGCGGTCGCCGAGTTCCGCATCCGCGGGGTCTCGACGAACATCCCGTTCCTGCAGGCGGTCCTGGACGACCCGGACTTCCTGGCCGGGCGGGTCACGACGTCGTTCATCGACGAGCGGCCGCAGCTTCTGACCGCGCGGTCCTCGGCCGACCGCGGCACCAAGATCCTCAACTACCTGGCCGACGTGACGGTCAACCAGCCGCACGGCGAGCGTCCGTCGAAGGTGTACGCCCAGGACAAGCTGCCCGCGATCAACCTGTCCGCGCCGCCCCCGCCGGGGTCCAAGCAGCGGCTGGTCGAGCTGGGCCCCGAGGGATTCGCGCGCTGGATGCGCGACACCCCGGCGCTGAAGGTCACCGAGACGACCTTCCGTGATGCGCATCAGTCGTTGCTGGCCACCAGGATTCGCTCCACCGGCCTGCTGGCGATCGCGCCGTACATCGCGCGGATGACGCCGGAGTTGCTCTCGATGGAGTGCTGGGGCGGGGCGACCTACGACGTGGCGCTGCGGTTCCTCAAGGAGGACCCCTGGGAGCGGCTGGCCGCGCTGCGCGAGGCGATGCCCAACATCTGTCTGCAGATGCTGTTGCGCGGGCGCAACACCGTCGGCTACACCCCGTACCCGGAAACGGTGACCACGGCCTTCGTGCAGGAGGCCACCGCCACCGGCGTGGACATCTTCCGGATCTTCGATGCGCTCAACAACATCGACTCGATGCGCCCGGCCATCGATGCGGTGCGGGAGACCGGCACTGCGGTGGCCGAGGTCGCGATGTCCTACACCGGGGACCTCAGCGACCCGGCGGAGAACCTCTACACGCTGGACTATTACCTGAAGCTCGCCGAACAGATCGTCGAGGCCGGCGCGCATGTGCTGGCCATCAAGGACATGGCCGGGCTGCTGCGGGTGCCGGCGGCCCAGACATTGGTCTCGGCGCTGAAGTCGCGCTTCGACCTGCCGGTGCACGTGCACACCCACGACACCCCGGGCGGGCAGCTGGCGACGTATCTGGCGGCCTGGCACGCCGGGGCGGATGCGGTCGACGGGGCCGCCGCCCCGCTGGCGGGCACCACCAGTCAGCCGGCGCTGAGTTCGATCGTGGGGGCGGCCGCGCACACCGAGTACGACACCGGGCTGTCGCTGGGCGCGGTCTGCGACCTGGAGCCCTACTGGGAGGCGCTGCGGAAGATGTACGCGCCCTTCGAGTCCGGGCTGCCGTCCCCGACCGGGCGGGTGTACAGCCACGAGATCCCGGGCGGGCAGCTGAGCAACCTGCGGCAGCAGGCCATCGCGCTGGGCCTCGGCGACCGGTTCGAGGACATCGAGACCAACTACGCCGCCGCCGACCGGGTGCTGGGCCGGCTGGTCAAGGTCACGCCATCGAGCAAGGTGGTGGGGGACCTGGCGCTCGCGCTGGTGGGTGCGGGCATCAACGCCGAGGAGTTCGCGGCCGACCCGGGTCGCTACGACATCCCGGATTCGGTGATCGGCTTCCTGCGCGGCGAACTCGGTGAGCCCCCCGGCGGCTGGCCGGAACCGTTGCGCACCAAGGCGCTCGAGGGCCGCGGGCCGGCCAAGCCGGTGCAGGAACTGTCCGCCGAGGACGAGCAGGTGCTGTCCGCACCCGGCCCCAAGCGGCAGGCCACGCTGAACCGGCTGCTGTTCCCGGCGCCCACCAAGGAGTTCGAGGAGCACCGCGACGAGTACGGCGACACCAGCCAGCTCAGCGCCAACCAGTTCTTCTACGGGCTGCGGCGCGGCGAGGAACACCGGGTGAAGCTGGAGAAGGGCGTCGAGCTGCTGATCGGCCTCGAGGCCATCTCCGAGGCCGACGAGCGCGGCATGCGCACCGTGATGTGCATCCTCAACGGGCAACTGCGCCCGGTGCTGGTGCGCGACCGCAGCATCGCCTCGGCCGTGCCCACCGCCGAGAAGGCCGACCGCACCAACGCCGACCACGTCGCCGCGCCGTTCGCCGGGGTGGTCACCATCAGCGTCGGCGAGGGCGACACCGTCGCTGCCGGCGCGACGATCGCCACCATCGAGGCCATGAAGATGGAGGCCGCCATCACCGCGCCCAAGGCCGGCACCGTCGAGCGCATCGCGGTGTCGGAGACCGCACAGGTCGAGGGCGGCGACCTGCTGGTGGTCGTCAGCTGACCCGGATCGTGGCCGGGACGGCGGGGGGCCGCCGGATCGCGGTGCCGTCTCGGGGGACCCGCCCGACCACCGATCGGGTGCGCGAGTCGTTGTTCAACGTGCTTGCCGCCCGGTTGGATTTCGAGGGCCTCGCCGTGCTGGATCTCTACGCCGGGTCGGGCGCGCTGGGGCTCGAGGCGCTGTCGCGCGGGGCGACCAGTGCGACCTTCGTCGAGTCCGACGCGCGGGCGGCCGCGGTGATCGCGGACAACATCAAGACCCTCGGACTGCGCGGTGCCACGCTGCGGCGGGGCTCGGCGGCCGCCGTCGTCGCGGCCGGGACCGCGGACCCGGTCGATCTGATCTTCGCGGACCCGCCGTACGAACTGTCCGACGCCGACGTCGAGGCGGTGTTGGCCGGCCTGTCCGAACACGGCTGGGTCGCCGACGGCACGCTGGCGGTGGTGGAACGGGGCCGCGGCGGTGCGCTGCGCTGGCCCGCCGGTTGGACGCCGTTGCGCGAGCGCAAGTACGGCGACACCCGGCTGGAGCTGGCCTGCTACGGTCGTCAGCCATGAGTGGCGCCGTCTGCCCCGGATCCTTCGACCCTGTCACGCTCGGCCATCTCGACGTCTTCGAACGCGCCGCGGTGCAGTTCGACGAGGTGATCATCGCGGTGCTGGTCAACCCCAACAAGAAGGGCATGTTCACCCTCGAGGAGCGGATCGCGCTGATCGAGGAGTCTTGCCGGCATCTGCCCAATGTGCGGGTGGAGTCCGGCCGCGGCCTGGTGGTCGACTTCGCCAAGGAGCGCGGCCTGACCGCGATCGTCAAGGGGCTGCGCACCGGCACCGACTTCGAGTACGAGTTGCAGATGGCGCAGATGAACCGCCACGTTGCCGGGATCGACACGTTCTTCGTGGCCACGGCGCCGTCGTATTCGTTCGTGTCGTCGTCGCTGGCAAAGGAGGTCGCGACCCTCGGCGGCGACGTGTCGGCCCTGCTGCCGGAGGCGGTACACCGCGCGGTGCAGGAGAAACTGCGCGGATAACCCGCGACACACCGACGTCGCCAACGCAGTCACAGGCGTAACACCAGGCACACTAGTAACAACATCCGTGTGGGATACAACCTGGAGGGTTGCGCCGTGTACCGAGTATTCGAAGCTCTCGATGAGTTGGGTGCCATCGTCGAGGAGGCCCGCGGCGTCCCGATGACGGCCGGCTGCGTGGTGCCTCGCGGCGACGTGCTGGAACTCATCGACGACATCAAGGACGCCATCCCGGGTGAACTCGACGACGCCCAGGACGTGCTTGACGCGCGCGACGGCATGCTGCGCGACGCCAAACAGCACGCCGACGGCATGGTCGGCTCGGCCATCCAGGAGGCCGACTCCACGCTCAACCACGCCCGCGCCGAGGCCGACCGACTGCTGGCCGACGCCAAGGCCCAGGCCGACCGCATGGTCGCCGAGGCCCGCCAGCACTGCGAGCGGATGGTCGGCGAGGCCACCGAGGAGGCCAACCGGCTCGCGTCCGTCGCCAAGCGCGACTACGAGGCCAGCATCAGCCGGGCCAAGGCCGAGGCCGACCGCCTGGTCGAGAGCGGCAACCTCTCCTACGAGAAGGCCGTCCAGGAAGGCATCAAGGAGCAGCAGCGCCTGGTGTCGCAGACCGAGGTGGTCAGCTCCGCCAACGCCGAGGCCACCCGCCTGATCGACACCGCCCACGCCGAGGCCGACCGGCTGCGCGGCGAATGCGACATCTACGTCGACAACAAGCTGGCCGAGTTCGAGGACCACCTCAACGGGACCCTGCGGTCGGTCAGCCGCGGACGGCACCAGCTGCGCACGGCCGCCGGCACGCACGACTACGTGCAGCGCTGAGGCGAACTCAGAGCTGGCCGTGCCGCGGCGGGGGCGTCCCCGACAGCGTGTAACGGCCGATGTGCTGCAGCTTCCAGCGCGTCGCATCGTGCAGGGTGTGGGTGCGCGCGTCGCGCCAGAACCGGGACAGGTTGCCCGCCGCGGTAGCGCTGCGCGTGCCGCCGAGTTCGAACAGCGCGCTGGATGCCTCCAGCGCGGCGCGCACCGCGGCGACCTTGGCCGTGGCCACCGCGACCGATGCGGCCGCGGCGGTGTCGGCGGTCAGGATGCCGTGGGCGGCGTCGACCTGACGGGCCGCCTCGGCCAGCAGCGCCTGGGCCCCGCGCACCGTGACGGCCACCTCGCCGGCCACGGCGATCAGTGTGGGGTCCTCGGCCGCGGTGGACACCGCGGCCTCGAAATGCGGCCGCGCCCGGGCCGCCTGCCGGACACCCTCGGCCAGGGCGCCGGTGGCTATGCCGACATCGATTGCCGCGTGCAGCAATTGAGCCCGCGCGCCGTACAGCGTCGGGGCCGTGAAGATCTCGCTGAAGCCCACCACGTGATCCGGCGGCACGACGACGCGGTCCAGGGTGACGGTGCCCGAGGCCGTGGTCCGCTGACCCATGCCGTCCCAGTCGTCGACCACCTCCACGCCCGGGGCGTCGGCCGGGACGAAGGCAATCACCTTGGGCGTGGTCGCCGTCGGAGTGCCCAACGAGCCGTCGGACAGCGAGGCCCGGACGATCAGCCAGTCGGCGAACAGCGCTCCGGTGCAGTAGAACTTGCGGCCGTCGAGCACGAAATCGCCCGTGCCGACGGGCGTCAGCGTGGTGGTGTCCACATCGATGGGATGCGGGCCGCGTTCGGATTGGGCGTTGGCGAACAACGCCCCGTCGAGGACCAGGCCGTAGAAGAACGCCTGCTGGGACCGCGAGCCCTGCAGGCGCAGCGCCTCCAGAAACGTGAAGTGCGAGTGCGGGATCTGGGCCAGCGACGGGTCGCCGTGGGCGAACAGCCGGAACACCTCGGCCAGCACCGTCGCGGGCACGTCCAGACCGCCGAACTTGACCGGGACCGAAAGGGCCAGCAGCCCAGAGGCTTTCAGCTCCTTCACCGCCTTGCTGGGCAGCCCGCGGTAGGCGTCGCGGTCGGAGGCCCCGGCGCCGAACACCTCGGCGATGTCGCGCGCGATCTCGAGTGCCTGACTGGCGGAGCCGATCCTCACTGAGCGCCGACGAACGGGATCGACACCGTCGCCGGCCGGTCATCCGCGTCCGAGGCGAACAGACCGCGCTCGCGCAGGATCGGCACCACGCCCTCGCCGAACCAGTACAGCTCCTCGAGGTGCGGGTAGCCGGAGAAGATGAACTCGTCGATACCGATCGCCGCGTATTCGGCGATGCGGTCGGCCACCTCGGTGTGGCTGCCGACCAGCGCCGTGCCCGCGCCGCCGCGGACCAGGCCCACACCCGACCACAGGTTCGGCGCGATCTCGAGGCTGCGCGCGTCGTGCCAGGTCCCGGCGCTGCGATGGGCCTCGTGCAGGGCCAGCATCCGGCGCTGCCCCTCAGATTGGCTGCGGGCCAGCCCCGCCTGCGCCTTGCGCACCGTGTCGTCGTCGAGCGCGGCGATCAGACGGTCGGCCTGCGCCCAGGCCTCGGCCGAGGTGTCCCGGGAGATGGTGTGCAGGCGGATGCCGAAGCGCAGCTTGCGGCCCGCCCGCTCACCGAGCGCCGAGATCCAGGCGATCTTCTCCCGGACCGCCTCCGGCGGCTCACCCCAGGTGAGATAGACGTCGGCGTGCCGGGCGGCCACCGGACCGGCGGCCGGCGAGCTGCCGCCGAAGTACAACGGGGGCACCGGATTCGGCGGCAGCGCCAGCGAGGCCTGATCCACCGAGATGAAGTTGCCCGTCGTGCTGACGGTCTGGCCCGCCCACAACCGGCGGACGATGTCGAGGAACTCGTCGGCGCGCTCGTAGCGGCCGTCCTTGTCCAGATAGTCGCCGAAGGCCCGCTGCTCGTGGGCCTCGCCGCCGACGACGACGTTGAGCAGGATGCGCCCGGGCGCGTGCCGGGCGAACGTCGCGGCCATCTGCGCCGACAGGGTGGGGCTGATCAAGCCGGGCCGGAACGCCACCAGGAAGGCCAGGGTCGAGGTCTCGCGGGCCAGCAGCGCCGCGGTGACGAAGGCGTCCTCGCACCAGGCGCCCGTCGGGATCAGCGCGCCGGTGAAGCCGAACGTCTCGGCCGACCGCACGATCGAGGCGAGGTAGTCGATGCTGGCCTCGCGGTCGCTGTGGGCGGCGCCCACCGGGGTGCCGTGCCCGCCGCCCACGATCGAGCGGCTGTCGCCGTAGGTGGGTAGGAACCAGTGCAGCTTGATTGTCACGACCGTCATTGTGCTGAGTTGTCGGCCTCTTGCCGCCGACGGCGGCCCCGGCGGTGCGCGGTCGCCGGCCCCGCTACCGGCGGCGTTCGCGCGCGGGGGACTAATAATCGCGGTGATTCCGAGAAGCCGGTCCGCCGCGCGCAAGGACTGTCCGAACGGCGCAAGTAGAATTGGTAACTATGTCAAGTGCACGCTCGGCGTTGGCCTTCGATGTGTCGAGGTTGGGGCGCCGCCCCGGCTCGATGATCACCGTGACCGACACCGTGGCCAGTCCCGCCCGGATCGGGCTCGACCTGATCGGCATCGAGGCGGGCGCCCCGCTGGACCTGGATCTGCGGTTCGAGTCGGTATCGGAGGGCGTGCTGGTGACCGGCAGCGTCACCGCGCCGACGGTCGGCGAATGCTCGCGCTGCCTGTCGCCGATGACGTCCACGGTGCGCATCGACCTGACCGAGCTCTACGCCTATCCCGACAGCGCCACCGAGCAGAGCAGCGAGGCCGACGAGGTGGGCCACGTGGTCAACGACACGGTGGACCTCGAACAGGCGATCGTCGACGCCGTCGGCCTGGAACTGCCGCTGTCGCCGGTGTGCTCGCCGGACTGCGAGGGCCTGTGCCCGCACTGCGGCATCGCGATGGCCGACGAGCCGGGGCACTCCCACGAGCTGATCGACCCGCGCTGGGCCAAGCTCGCCGACCTGAAAGTTGTTGATCCGTCCCTGGATTCCGAATGACGGAGGCCATGACGCAGCCGTTGCTCGACGCGCTCGGGGTGGAGTTGCCCGCCGAACTGCTGACCCTGGCGCTCACGCACCGCAGCTACGCCTACGAACACGGCGGTCTGCCCACCAACGAACGCCTGGAGTTCCTCGGCGACGCGGTGCTGGGCCTGACCATCACCGACGAACTGTTCCACCGCCACCCCGAGCGCTCCGAGGGCGACCTGGCCAAGCTGCGGGCCTCGGTGGTCAACACCCACGCCCTGGCCGACGTGGCGCGCGGGCTCACCGAGGACGGCCTGGGCGCGCATCTGCTGCTCGGGCGCGGTGAGATGAACACCGGCGGCGCCAACAAGTCGAGCATCCTGGCCGACGGCATGGAGTCGCTGCTGGGTGCGGTGTACCTCGAGCACGGCATCGAGGTGGCCCGCGAGGTCATCCTGCGGCTGTTCGCCGGGCTGCTCGACACCGCGCCGACGCTGGGCGCCGGGCTGGACTGGAAGACAAGCCTGCAGGAACTGACCGCGGCCCGCGGGCTCGGCACGCCGACGTATCTGGTCACCGCGACCGGGCCCGACCACGACAAGCAGTTCACCGCCACCGTCGTGGTGATGGACATCGAGTACGGCGCCGGGGTCGGCCGGTCGAAGAAGGAAGCCGAGCAGAAGGCGGCCGCGACGGCGTGGACTGCGTTGGACCAGGACTGACATGCCGGAACTGCCCGAGGTGGAGGTGGTCCGTCGCGGCCTGGCGAACCACGTCCTGGATCGCTCGATCAGCGGGGTGCGGGTGCACCACCCCCGCGCGGTGCGCCGGCACGAGGCCGGGCCCGTGGACCTGACCGCCCGGCTGCTCGACACCCGCATCGTCGGGACCGGGCGGCGCGGCAAGTACCTGTGGCTGGTGCTGTCCACCGACGAGGCGCTGGTGGTGCACCTCGGCATGAGCGGGCAGATGCTGATCGGCCCGGTGCCGCGCTCCGATCACGTCCGGATCGCGGCGCTGCTCGACGACGGCACCACGCTGAGTTTCGTCGACCAGCGCACGTTCGGTGGCTGGCAGCTCGCCGAGTTGGTCGAGGTCGACGGCGCGGTGCTGCCGGAACCCGTTGCGCACATCGCCCGCGACCCGCTGGATCCGCGGTTCGATCCCGATGCGGTGATCAAGGTGTTGCGGCGCAAGCACTCCGAGATCAAACGCCAGCTGCTGGATCAGACGGTGGTCTCCGGCATCGGCAACATCTACGCCGACGAGGCGCTGTGGCGGGCCCGGATCAACGGTGCGCGGTTGGCCGAGAAGCTCACCCGCCCGCAGCTGCGGGCCGCGCTGGACGCCGCCGCCGAGGTGATGCACGAGGCGCTGGCCCAGGGCGGGACGTCGTTCGACGCGCTGTATGTCAACGTCAACGGCGAGTCCGGATACTTCGACCGCTCGCTGGACGCCTACGGTCGCGAGGGCGAGCCGTGCCGGCGCTGCGGGGCGCCGATCCGGCGGGAGAAGTTCATGAACCGCTCGTCGTTCTACTGTCCGCGCTGTCAACCGCGACCGCGCACCCCGCGCACAACTTAAAGGAGCAACGATGACCAAACTGTGGGTCGAGCGCACCGGCACCCGGCGTTACACCGGGCGCAGCTCGCGCGGGGCCGAGGTGCTCGTCGGCTCCGAGGACGTCGACGGCGTCTTCACCCCCGGCGAGCTGATGAAGATCGCGCTGGCGGCCTGCAGCGGGATGAGCAGCGACGCGCCCCTGGCCCGTCGGCTCGGCGACGACTACCAGGCCACGATCGAGGTCTCCGGGCCCGCCGACCGGGATCAGGAGCGCTACCCGCACTTGGCCGAGACCCTGGTGCTGGACCTGTCGGGGCTCACGGAGGCCGAGGCCGAGCGGCTGCGCGTCGTGGTCAACCGGGCCATCGACCAGGTCTGCACCGTGGGCCGCACACTCAAATCCGGCACCGAGGTCAGCTTCGAGATCGCCGAAAGCCAGGCGTGACCGAGGCCGCGGTCCGGTTGACGGCGTGGGTGCACGGCCACGTCCAGGGCGTCGGTTTCCGCTGGTGGACGCGGTCCCGGGCGCTCGAACTCGGGCTGAGCGGCTACGCGAAGAACCAGGCCGACGGGCGGGTGCTGGTGGTGGCACAGGGCCCGCGTGAGGCGGGTGAGCGGCTGCTCGAGCTGTTGCGGGGCCCCTCGACGCCCGGCACGGTGGACAACGTGGTGTGGGATTGGGCGGAGAATCCCGCGCCGATCGAGGGTTTCGTCGAACGGTAAGTGAACCCCGGCCGGTACGCTGGCACGCCATGCACCTCAAGAGTCTGACGCTGAAGGGCTTCAAGTCCTTCGCCTCGCCGACGACTCTGCGCTTCGAGCCCGGGATCACCTGTGTCGTCGGCCCCAACGGGTCGGGCAAATCGAACGTCGTCGACGCGCTGGCCTGGGTGATGGGCGAGCAGGGCGCCAAGACGCTGCGCGGCGGCAAGATGGAGGACGTCATCTTCGCCGGCACGTCCTCGCGGGCGCCGCTGGGCCGCGCCGAGGTGACCGTCACCATCGACAACTCCGACAACGCGCTGCCCATCGACTACTCCGAGGTGTCGATCACCCGGCGGATGTTCCGCGACGGCGCCGGCGAGTACGAGATCAACGGCAGCAGCTGCCGGCTGATGGACGTCCAGGAGCTGCTCAGCGACTCCGGCATCGGCCGCGAGATGCACGTCATCGTCGGGCAGGGCCGGCTCTCGCAGATCCTGGAATCGCGGCCCGAGGACCGTCGCGCGTTCATCGAAGAGGCCGCCGGCGTGCTCAAACACCGCAAGCGCAAGGAAAAGGCCGTCCGCAAGCTCGACGCGATGGCCGCCAACCTGGCCCGGCTGACGGACCTGACCACCGAGCTGCGCCGCCAGCTCAAGCCGCTGGGCCGGCAGGCCGAGATGGCGCGGCGCGCGCAGACCATCCAGGCCGACCTGCGCGACGCCCGGCTGCGGCTGGCCGCCGACGATCTGGTCAAGCGGCAGGCCGAGCTCGACGGGGTCGGCGGTACCGAGGCCGTGTTGCGCAAGGAGCACGAGGAGGCCGCCGAACGCCACGCGGCCGCCACCGAGGAGCTGGGTGCCCACGAGGCCGCGGTGAGCACGCTCAGTGAGCGCGCCGACGCCGCCCAGCAGACCTGGTTCCGGCTCTCGGCGCTGGCCGAACGGGTCAGCGCGACGGTGCGGATCGCCAGCGATCGCGCCCAGTTGCTCGAGGCCGAACCCGTGCAGTCCGGCGGGCGCGATCCGGAGGAACTCGAGGCGGAGGCCGACGAGGTCGCGGCGCTGGAGCTGGAGTTGCTCGGCGAACTCGAGGAGGCCCGGATCCGGGCCGAGGCGGCCCGCGTCGAGCTGTCGCGCGCCGAACAGATCGCCGCGGAGGCCGAGCGCGCGCACATGGCCGCGGTCCGCGCCGAGGCCGACCGTCGCGAGGGTTTGGCCCGGCTGGCCGGTCAGGTGGAGACCATGCGGGCCCGGGTCGAGTCGATCGACGACCGGGTGACCCGGCTGACCCAGGGCATCGAGGACGCCGCCGGTCGCATGGAGGCCGCGCAGGCCGAATTCGAGACCGTACAGAGCAAGGTCGGTGAGCTGGACCAGAGCGAACTCGGCCTCGACGAGCACCACGACCGCACCGTGACGGCGCTGCGGCTGGCCGACGAGCGGGTGGCCGAACTGCAGGCCGCCGAGCGCGGCGCCGAACGGCTGGTGGCGTCGTTGCTGGCCCGGATCGACGCATTGTCGGTGGGGCTCGACCGCAAGGACGGCGCCGCGTGGCTCGCCGAGAATCACAGCGACGCAGGGCTGTTCGGGTCCGTGGCCAACCTGCTGAAGGTGCGGCCCGGGGCCGAGTCGGCGCTGGCCGCCGTGCTGGGGTCGGCCGCCGATGCGATGGCCGCCGAATCGTCGCGGGCGGCGCGGTCGGCGGTCGAGGCGCTCAAGACCGCCGACGGCGGCCGCGCGTCGATCGTGTTGGGGGACTGGCCCGAACCGGTCCGCGAGCAGGGCTCGTTGCCCACCGGCGCGCAGTGGGCGCTGGACCTCGTCGAGATCCCCTCGCGGCTGCGCGGCGCGATCACCGCGCTGCTGGCCGACGTGGTGGTGGTCGAGGATCTGGGCGCGGGTCTGGACCTGGTGGCCGAGCGGCCGCGGCTGCGCGCGGTCACTCGCGAGGGCGACCTGGTGGGCCCCGGCTGGGTCAGCGGCGGTTCGGACCGCAAGCCCTCGACGCTGGAGATCACCTCCACCATCGAGCAGGCCCGCACCGAGTTGGCGGCCGCCGAGACGCAGACCTCGGAGCTGGGCGCCGCGTTGGCGGGGGCGATGGCCGAGCAGGCCGCGCGCAAGGACGCCGCCGAGCACGCGCTGGCCGCGCTCAACGAATCCGATGCCGCCATCTCCTCGATCTACGAGCAGCTGGGCCGGTTGGGGCAGGAGGCCCGGCTCGCCGAGATCGAGTGGCGTCGGCAGATGCAGCAGCGCGAGGAGCTCGAGGCCGGCCGCGGCGAGACCCTGGCCGAACTCGCCGAGCTGGAGACCCGGCTGCGCAACGCGCAGGAGACGCCGTCGGAGACCGACGCCGCGCCGGTGGACCGCGAGGAGTTCGCGGCCGTCGCCGACGAGGCCCGCACCGTCGAGGTGGAATCCCGCCTGGCCGTGCGCACCGCCGAGGAACGCGCCAATGCCGTTCGCGGGCGGGCGGATTCGCTGCGCCGCGCCGCCGCGGCCGAACGCGAGGCCCGAGTGCGCGCGCAGCAGGCC
>JAEWRC010000117.1 GCA_023460175.1 Actinomycetes bacterium | reverse complement strand
CGGGCCGGGGGGGGGTCCCACCCCACCCACCCCCCTGACTGCACTTTGGCGGGGACCCCGGCCGGGTGGTGGACCCCGAAGCGCTCACCCGGCGCGGGGAAGATCAGGCGATGGCGCCGGCGTCCTTGAGTTCGGCGATCCGGTCCCAATCCACGCCCAGCTCCATCAGCACCAGTTCGGTGTGCTCGGAGGCCTGCGGCGCACGGGTGGTCTCCAGCGCCTCGTGGTTGAACTGCACCGGCCCACGCACCACCTTGAACGGCTCGCCGCCGTCGCTGGCCTCGACCTCGACCACCATGTCGTTGGCCAGCGCCTGTTCGTCGGTGCCCAGGTCGACCAGGCTCTGGAACGGTGCCCACTGCCCGCGCATCGACTTCAGGTGCTGCCGCCAGTATTCGAACGGCCTGCGCGCGATGGCCTCGGCGATCAGCTTGGCGGCGGCCTCGGCGTTCTCGATGAGCGGCATGACGTCGTTGAATCGCGGATCATCGGCGAGTTCGGCCAAGCCGAGATGTTCGAAGGTGTCCCGGATGTACCCCGTCGGGCTGACGATGCACAGGTTGATGGTGCCGCCGTCGGAGGTCTGGTAGTTCGCCATCAACGGATTGACCGAACCGACGTCACCGGGCATCAGCGAGCGCATGGTCTCCCCGGTCTCCAAACCCTGGGTGACGCTGGCGCCGGCGGCCCACCACGCGGTGCTCAGCAGTGACACGTCGATCTCGGCCGTCTCGCCGGTGCGCTCCCGGTGGAACAGTGCCGCCGAGATTCCGCCGGCGATGTTCATGCCGCCGATCGAGTCGCCGAACGCTGGAATGCCCTGCGACAGCGCGCCGCCGATCGCCTCGGGTGTCAGCGCGTGCCCGACACCGCTGCGGGTCCAGAAGGCCGTCCCGTCGAAGCCGCCGGTGTCCCGCTCCGGGCCCTTGTCGCCGTAGGCGCTGCCGCGGGCATAGATGATGTTGGGGTTGACCGCGCGGATGTGCTCGACATCGAACTTGTTCTTCTGCCGCTGCGCGGGCATGTAGTTGGTGAGGAACACATCGGCGGTCTTCGCGATCTCGTAGAGGATCTCCTGACCGCCCGGGGTCGAGACGTCGATCCCGACGCTGCGCTTACCCCGGTTGGGGTGTTCGATCAGCGGATGCCGGTTCGGGTCCAGTTGGAACCCGCCCATGTTGATGAACCCACGTTGAGTGTCACCGCGGACCGGATGCTCCACCTTGATGACGTCGGCGCCCCAGTCGGCGAGGATCGCCCCGGCCGCCGGAACGAAGGTGAACTGTGCGACCTCGAGGACACGGACGCCCTCCATCGGCTTGAACACTGCGAATCTCTCCTTGATGCTGCTCGAGATCGGGTCGCCGCGCTGCTAGGCCGGATGCCCGATGGTCGTGATCTCCAGATACTCCTTGAAGCCGTCGGCCCCGTTGACCGTCACGTTACCGGTAGGCGGCGGCCGGGCGATACAAAAGGCTCGTTCAGTGTCAACCTCGGTGACCTTCGCCGACGGGGCCGTATAGGGAAGCCTCCTCGCGGATTTGGACCGCCGAAATAGATACTGTAATACTTACGGGAGCGCGGTAACCCTTGTGCGTGGGGACGGACCGCGCATCAGTGACAGGCTTCAACTTCGGAGGACCCCATGGCTATCGCCCTGACCGACGATCACAGAGAACTCGCTGGGGTTGTTCGTGCATTTCTGGCCTCGCAGCAGACGCGCGCTGCGGCCCGGGATCTGCTCGAGGCCAAAGAAGAGACATTGCCGCCGGACTGGCAGGCGGTCGCCGACCTGGGCTGGCTCGGTCTGCACATCCCCGAAGAGTACGGCGGGTCCGGATTCGGGCTGCCCGAGCTTGCCGTGGTGGTCGAGCAAATGGGCGCGGTAGTGGCGCCGGGCCCGTTCGTCCCGACGGTGGTTGCCTCCGCTGTGTTGGCGGCGGCGGGCGGCACCGCGCAGAAGGCGCACCTGCTGCCGGGACTGAGCAGTGGATCCGTCACTGCGGGAGTGGGATTGGACTCGACCGTTACGATCACCGATGGTTGCGCGAGCGGGGAGGTCGGCGTCGTCCTGGGTGCCGGACTCGCGAAACTGCTGCTCGTCGTTGCGGGTGAGGATGTGTTGGTGATCGACGCCGAGCGGGAGGGCGTCAGTGTCGAGGTTCCACCGAGCCTTGACCCCACCCGACGGTCGGGTCGAGTGTGCCTGGCCGGAGTCGCAGTGACTGACGAGGATGTGTTGGCCGGGGCCCGGCCCAAGGCACTGGCGCTGGCGCGGACGTTGTTCGCCGCAGAAGCTGTGGGCGGTGCGGCCGATTGCGTCGACTGCGCTGTCACCTACGCGAAGGTCCGCGAACAGTTCGGCCGCACCATCGCGACCTTCCAGGCAGTCAAGCACCATTGCGCCAACATGCTCGTCGCCGCAGAGTCGGCCGTCGCGCTGGTCTGGGACGCCGCCCGAGCGGCGTCCGAGGACGAGGAGCAGTTCCAGCTAGTTGCGGCCGCCGCGGCGGCGCTGACCTTCCCGGCCTACGTGCGCAACGCGGAGTTGAACATTCAGGTTCACGGCGGCATCGGGTTCACCTGGGAACACGACGCCCACTTGCACCTGCGTCGCGCGCTCACCCTCCAGGCGGTGCTCGGCGGCGACGCCCCAGCGGAGGATGCGTATGCCTTGACCGAGGCCGGTGCGGTTCGCGCCAATAGCCTCGACCTGCCGCCGGAGGCCGAGGAGATGCGTATCCAGATCCGTGCTGATGCAGGCGAAATTGCCGCATCCGGGGATGAGCAGGCGCAACTGGAGAAGCTGATCGACACCGGCTACGTGATGCCGCACTGGCCCAAGCCGTGGGGTTTGGCCGCCGACGGGGTTCGACAGCTGGTGATCGACGAGGAGTTCAGGGCCGCAGGCGTCAAACGACCCGAGTACTTGATCACCGGATGGGTGATTCTCACCCTGGTGCAACACGGAACCCCCTCGCAAGTAGAGCGTTTCGTCGAAAAGGCGCTACGCCGGCAAGAGGTCTGGTGTCAGCTGTTCTCCGAACCGGGCGCGGGCTCGGACGCCGCGGCGATCACGACGAAGGCCACCCGCGTAGCGGGCGGATGGCGGGTCGCGGGACAGAAGGTGTGGACCAGTGGCGCGCACTTGTGCCGACGCGGGTTGGCGACCGTGCGCACCGACCCGACTGCGTCCAAGCACGCCGGGATCACCACCATGATCATCGACATGCATGCCGACGGTGTCGAGGTGCGCCCTCTCAGAATGATCTCTGGCGGCTCCGAGTTCAACGAGGTGTTCTTCGATGACGTGTTTGTCCCGGACGAGGACGTGGTCGGTGAGCCCAACGCGGGGTGGGCCATCGCGCGTGCCGCGCTGGGCAACGAGCGGGTCAGCATCGGCGGCGGGTCCGGGGCGGGGATGCTGCCCGCGGAATCCATTGTGGCAGCGGTCAACAGCCACGGGGGCCGTGTGCAGGCCGCCCGTGTACGGGCAGGCAGCTATATCGCCGAGGACCACGCGTTGCGATTGTTGAACTTACGGCGGGTCGTACGCAGTATCGAAGGCGCCGGCCCTGGGCCGGAAGGCAACATCACCAAACTCAAGCTTGCTGAGCATCTCGGTGAGTGGGCAGCCATATCGAGGTCCCTACTGGGCGACGAAATGGCGTTCACGGCGGGCGAGGCGTCGTTGGTCTCGCAAGTGACTTTCGGCGCGCGCGCCATGGCAATCGCCGGCGGCACTTCAGAGGTGACGCGTAACCAGATCGCCGAGCGGATCCTTGGTATGCCGAGGGATCCGCTGATCAGCTAGCGCACCCTTGCTCGCGGGGCCAAGGACCGGATGACGAATCAGCGCTGCAGGAATGCCGCCACGGCGTCCGCGTTGGCCCCGGTGCCGATGAGTTCCGACATGGCGGCGTCCTCTCGCGCGGAAGCTGCGGCGATCTGCGCGCGGTGCGGCGCGTTCAACAGCCGCTTCACCGTTGTCAGAATCGCGGCGGGCTTGTCGGCGATCAGCTCTGCGTGTTGGTGCGCGACAGTCAGCAACTGCTCGGGTGCGCAGACTTTCCAGACCAGCCCGATCTCGCGGGCTTCCTCTGCTGAGATCCACGCCGATGACAAAAGTGCCCAGGCTGCGTTCTGGCGCCCCAACAGTAGGGGAAGCAGATAGGTCGAGGCGGCCTCCGGGGGAGCGCCGATAGCGGTGAACGGACAGCGCAACCGCGCCTCGCTCGACATGAACGCGACATCAGCAAAGCCGAGGATGGTCATGCCGAAACCAACGCCGACGCCGTTCACTGCGACGATGAGCGGCTTGGACAGCTCCGCGAGAGTGTCGATCAGTTCAGCGAAAGCGTTGTTGTCGCCGACCTTCGGCGGGGACGGCGCGGCCATGTGCTCTGCGATTTCCTTGAGATCTGCACCGGCGCTGAAAGCGCGGCCCGTGCCGGTCAGAAGGATGACTGACACGTCCGAGTCGGCGACGGCGTTCCGAAGCGCCCCGTCGAGGTCGGTAACGAGTTCGACGCTGAAAGCATTGAGCCGGTCGGGACGGTTCAACGCGATCGTCCGGACCCGGCCTTGATTGGTGATCGCGATGGTCATGACGTAATCCCTTGCCGTGCCGTAGTATTCGCCCAACGATAGTCAGCCTTGCCGACCGGCGAACGACGGACTTCCGCAACCAGAATCCAGGCCTTCGGCACCTTGTATCGCGCCAGATTCTGTCCGGCATGCTGAGCCAGCACAGCTTCGTCGAACTCGGTACCGATGGCGACTTGCACCAGGGCCACCACTTCTTGTCCCCAGCGCTCGTTTGGACGCCCAGTGACGATGACGTCGGCGACGCTGGGATGTGACTTGACTGCGGCTTCGACTTCTTCGGCGAAGATCTTCTCGCCACCGGAATTGATGGTGACCGAGTCTCGGCCGAGCAGTTGCACTGAGCCGTCCTCGAGCAGTCGCGCGCGATCGCCGGGTACCGCATACCGCACCCCGCCGATGACGGGGAACGTGCGATCCGTTTTCTCCTGATCACCGAGGTACCCAAGTGGGATGCTGCCGGTCTGCATCAGCCAACCGATGCTGTCGGCTCCCGGTTCCAGCAGCGCAGTGAGACATTCGTCGGCCACGCGCGCGCCTGGGCCCGCGGTGAACGTTCCGGTCTGGACGGTCCCCTTGGTCGACACGTACGTCCCCTGTGGCCCGGTTTCGCTCGATCCGACGCCGTCGGTGATGACTACGTTCGGCAGCAGCTCATGCAACCGCTGCTTCAGTTCCGGTGACAAGGTGACGCTTCCGCTGCCGATGAGGAACAGTGCCGACAGATCGTACGAGTTCGCCTCCAGTTCGGCGATCAGCGGGCGTGCCATCGCGTCGCCGATGATCATCATCGCCGAAGCGCCGGCCCTGGCCGCGACACGCAGGACATCCGCCGCGTCCAAGCGGGTGTTGTCATCGGGCAGGACCAGGGTGCCGCCGAGATTGATTTGGGTGAACGCCCCCCACTGCGCAGCACCATGCATCAAGGGCGGCAACAACATCAGCCGCATCGGGGGTGTGGTCAAGGCTCGCTGGACCAGGTCATCGTAGCTGTTGACCGGCTCCCACGCGCCCGGCAACTGACCGCCCATGGCTGCACAGAAGATGTCATGCTGACGCCACAGCACTGCCTTTGGCATACCCGTGGTTCCACCGGTGTAGATGATGTGCAAATCGTCAGGCGTCACCGTGACCGGCAGTTCCGGCGCCCCCTGCGCCAACGCGGCCTCATAGTCCACGGCTTCCGGAAGCAGTTCGTGGTCGGAGTCATCGGCCACCTGGATGAGTACGACATCATCCGAGAGCGCGTCACGTACTTGCGCCAGTATCGGTGCGAAATCAGCGTGGTAGATCACCGCGGCAGGCTTCGCGTCGCCGAACAGGTAGCGCAGTTCGTCTGCCACGTATCGGTAGTTGACGTTCACCGGAACGGTGCGAGATTTGAATGCGCCCAGCATGGCTTCGATGAACTCGTTGCCGTTGCGCATGAAAAGCGCGATGTGATCCTGTCCCGATTTGTGACCAGTCAGTTGGTCGCGTTCGACACGCGCACCGAGTCCACGTTGATGTAAGTACGACGCGAGACGTCGACTGCGCTCGGTGAGTTGGCGGTAGGTGAAGCGCCGGTCCCGCCATATCAGGTACTCCCGCTCGGGCACCGCGGCACTGACCGCCTCCTGTGCCAGCGCAAGGTTGAACTGGGCATTGGTCATCTACTTCTCCTTACAGGCGATGGTGACTGTGCACGAGGAGCAACCCAATACTGCAGGCCAGCAAGGGGTACAGGTGCGTCAAGTGGATGCGTAGAACAACTGTCAGATCGGCTCGAACCCGGAGATGAGCCAACGGTCGTCGATCTTCTCGAGTGTGGCTCGGACAGTGGTTGCGGTGTCGGTCGGGGGCCCGTCGGCGGTGGTCGCATGTTGATTGACATAGACCAACACGTGCACCTCGTCTGGTTCGGCATGAATGGTTCCCAGGGCGGGTATCGAGGCCACAGTGCTCACTTGGCGCTGTGTTGCCCCCGGAATGACTGCTTCGTGCATGAGTCGGGTGTATTCGTCGTGGAAGCCTCCAGTAAGCCTGCGCTGGGCGGCGGCTAGCGTCTCCTCGACGGTGTCCGGGGTGTAGGTCAGCATCGCAGCGACCGTTTCGCGTGCTGCTGCAACGGCTTCGGCCTCGGCCGCCCGGCTCGCTGTAACGGTTTCGCTCCCGTACTTGAAGTAGGCCGCCGCGGCCGTCATCGCGATTGCCGCAGCGGGCAGTACGACGAGTGTGGTGACTTGGCGAGAGCGTGTCACGGTATGAACTCCACATTCGACATCTTGATGCTGCCTCCGGGGTCCCGTTGGACGGTGATTCTCATTCGCCAGTGGCGTGGGGCACTGTTCTGCGGTTCGCCGTCGGCAGATACCTGGACGGACAACGCGACCAGCACCTGCGCCCGGTCGGACTCGGCCGATTCCAGGGCTACCTCACGGACCGTGGCCTCAGAAGACGAATTTGCCTGAACTACAAAATCGATGAAGGACGCGGACCGTTGCTGAAAGTCATTCAGGAAAGGGTTAATTGAGGATTCGACAACACGTTTGACGTCATCCTCGACGGTCGCGCTCCTGATGTTGGCGAGATTCAGCGCTCCTTGCCTGGCGATCGCTACGAAGGCGGCGTGATTGTGAGCAAGGTGGTGTGCCCGGTGTGTCCGATAGCCGAGCCAGCTCGCCAGGCCGGCAAGGACAACCACGATCGCGACGCCGACGACCAGCGTCGCGGTCCACTGGCCGGTCGTGCCGGGCGTGGCAGCGTTGAATGTCCCGGAGTCGGCACTCCGACGCAAGCTCCTCGGCCGGGGACGCCACCGGCCTCGCGATCCGCCCATCCTGATCCTCCGTTCGGCCGACCCGCCGGCACCCGTGGCCCGGCGGCGATGTTCCGAGCCGTCCGCGGTCGTGCGAGTCGAGCAGTGGGCTCACCGCGGGTCATACGGCAGCGAACGTATCCGACGTGTTGTACCGATGTCTAGATTCGCGTCCAGAATATGGTCCGTTAGGCGCAAGATGGCACATGACGGAAATCACAACTGGCCTTGGATGTGATGCCGGGACGTGATACGTTCCCCCTGCGCCGGACGTCAATCTGGATTCCCGTCTGATTTCGGTGCGCTGCGACTCGGACGGAGATCAGTTCCAAGGAGGAATCGGTTGCTGCTCAATACGGTGGCCAGCACGCCCCCCAGCCGCGAACGGTCTCAGGCGTAAACATGATTGAACGCGGTAAGCACCGGGGGTGGTGGGCGCTCGGACTCGTCGCCGTCATCGCCGTCTTTTTCACCGCCACGGGAATGACGTTTGGCGGCGCGTTTGTGCCGTCGATCAACGTCACCGTCGCTTCCGATCGAGCGGGATTGGTGATGGAGGCCGGCGGAAAGGTCAAGATGCGCGGGGTCGAGGTCGGCCGCGTCGCAACCGTGAACTCGCGGCCCGGCGGCGTAACCCTGGATCTTGCGCTGCGCCCCGACGCGATCCGGTACATGCCGGCCAACCTCGAAGCGCAGATCCGGACAACGACACTGTTCGGCGCCAAGTACGTCGACTTGATCTATCCCGAGAACCCCGGCGAACCGCGGCTGCGTGCAGGCGCGATCATCCCGTCGCGCAACGTCACCACCGAGGTCAACACGGTCTTCCAGAATCTGACGACAGTGCTGCAACAGGTGGAGCCTGCCAAGGTCAACGCGGTGGTGACCGCGTTCTCCGATGCGGTGCGGAGCAAGGGGCAACGGATGGGTGAAGCCACCACATCCGCGCTGGAGCTGACCGCCGCTCTCAACGCACGCACCGACACGATCCAGCGAGACCTCAATTCCCTAGCGGGGGCGACAGATACGTATTCGACTGCAGCGCAGGACGTCATTGACACGTTGTCCGCGCTGACGACCACCGGCGGAACGGTTGCTGATCAGTCCCGCGAACTGCAGGCGGCGTTGCTCAGCACTATCGGACTGTCGCACAGCGGCATCGACCTGCTGGCGCCGAACGCGGACAACTTCGTCAACGCGTTCTCCAGGCTGCCCTCGACCACCGGACTGTTGCGCACCTACAGCCCCACCTTCACCTGTCTGTTTCAAGGTGCGCATTGGATCCTGACCGATTCCGGCGGGTATGTCACCAATGGCCGCAGCAACGTTGTCGACACCGCGGTGCTGGCCTTGGCGCAGGATCCCTACCGCTACCCCGACCACCTCCCGGTCATCGGCGCCAAGGGCGGCCCCGACGGCAAACCGGGGTGCGGAGCCCTGCCCCGACCCGACTTGAACATGCCCGTGCGCTACTTGGTGACCAACACCGGCTACGGAACCGGGTTGGACATCCGACCCAACCCCGGCATCGCCCATCCCTGGCTGGTGAACTTCTTCCCCACCACCAAGGGCGTTCCGGAGCCGCCGAGAATCTACGGCGGAGGGCGTCCACCGGCGATCGGTCCGGTGCCCTACCCGAATGCACCGCCCTACGGTGCGCCGCTGTTTGGCTCCGATGGCGCCCCGTTGTGGGCGGGTCCGCCGCCCGGTGCGCCACCACCTCCGGTCCCTGGAGTCCCATCGCCACCTCCGCCATACGGTCAGGGCCCGGCTCCGGCTCCGGAGGCGCACACTTCCGCAGCGGAGCAGCCGACTGATAGCGGGGGCCGGCCATGAGAACCAGTACTGCAAGTGCCGCATGGCGTTTCGCCGTCGCCGCAGCGGTGTGTCTGTTGGTGGGATTCGCCATGGTCGCTGTGTTCGGCCAGCTCCGATTCGGCCAGACTCACACCTACAAAGCCGAATTCCGGTCTGTCAGCGGCCTCGAGCCCGGCAACTTCGTCCGGATTGCGGGCGTGGAGATCGGCAAAGTGCGCGGCATCTCGATCAAGGACAACACCACCGCAGTGGTGGAGTTCGACACTCGGGACAACGTTGTGCTGACCGACGGCACCACGGCCGTAGTGCGCTATCAGAATCTGACTGGCGAGCGCTACCTGGCATTGCAGGAAGGCGCCGGGAGTGTCGAGGTGCTGGCGCCCGGAAGCGCAATACCGTTGGAGCGTACGGCCGGTGCGCTGGATCTTGACGCGCTGATCGGCGGGTTCAAACCGTTGTTCCGCGCATTGAACCCCGACCAGATCAACACCCTCAGCGGACAACTCATCCGGGCCCTCCAAGGCGAAGGCCCCGCTATCGACGCGTTCCTCGGGCAGGCAGCAACTTTCACCAACTCGCTGGCCGACCGCGACGAGTTGATCGGGCAGGTCGTTACCAATCTCCACACAGTTATGGAATCGGTCAGCGATCAAAGCAAGCAGGTCGACGCGGCCGTGACCGCGGTGACCAAACTCGTGGATACGTTGTCGCAACGCAAAGTCGACGTGGCCAACTCAGTGGCTCATCTTGACCGTGCCACCGCCACTCTGGCCGACCTGCTGCTGCAGGGGCGCCCACCGCTGCAGAAGGTGGTCGGTGAGACCGATCGGACCGCTGGACTTGTCGTGGCCGACCACGAGTACTTCACTCATTTCCTTGACGGGCTGCTTCCGAGCTATCAGGCATTGGCGCGGCAGGGACTCTACGGGGACTTCCTGAGCGCCTATATGTGCGAAGGCGTTCTGAAGCTCAACGGTAAGGGTGGTCAGCCTGTTTACGTCCGACTGTTCAACCAGACGACAGGGCGGTGCGCACCGAAGTGATCAAGCCTCTATCGCAGTACAACCCCAAGCTGGTAGGAGCGGTTGGGTGCCTCACCGTGGCGCTCATTGTCGGCGCGGCGCTGCAGTATGATCGCCTGCCATTCTTCCATCAGGGCGCGAAGTACACCGCCGATTTTGCCGAGGCGGGCGGTCTGTCTGCCGGCGATCCGGTCCACGTTGCCGGGTATCGCGTTGGCCAGGTGTCCGACATCGCCCTGGACGGTACCCGGGTGCGGGTTAACTTCAGCGTTGACAGGGGTATTGCGCTGGGCGACCGCTCCGAAGCGGCGATCAGGACCGAAACGCTGCTCGGCTCGCGATTGCTCGAAGTATCGCCGCGGGGCGAGGCGCCGCTTTCGGGGGCGATCCCGCTGGATCGAACCACTTCACCGTATGAGTTGCCGGAGGCGCTGGGCACCCTGAGCGACACCATTGAAGGGCTCGACACTGCACAGCTCAACGACTCATTGACGACGTTGGCGGAAACCTTCAAGGACACCCCGGCCAACCTCCGGCTCGCGGTGGACGGCATCGGTCGGTTCTCGGAAACGATGAATGAGCGCGATATGCAGCTGCGCAATCTGCTATCGGATGCCAACAACGTCACGGGGATCCTTCGTGAGCGCAGCGATGAGATCGTCCAACTCGTCGCTGACAGCAACGGGCTGCTGACACAGTTGCGGACTGAGAGCGCCGCACTCGGCGGCATCGCGTCGAACGTTTCCGCGCTGGCCCAACAGATCACCGGCGTCGTCGCTGAGAACAAGGATCACTTGCGGCCGGCGCTCGAGAAGCTCAACGGGGTGCTCGCCATGGTCGACGACAGACAAGAGGACCTCAGCAAGTCGATTGACTTGGTCAGCAAGTTCTCGCTCTCGCTCGGCGAATCCGTTTCGGGTGGACCGTTCTTCAAGGAGTACATCGCCAACCTCGTTCCTGGGCAGTTCATGCAGCCCTTCGTCGAGGCGGCCTTCTCTGACCTGGGCCTGGATCCGAGCGTCTTGCTCCCCTCGGAGCTCACCGATCCGCAAGTAGGACAACCCGCGACACCCGCGCTGCCCGTCCCGTTCCCGCGCACCGGTCAGGGCGGTGAACCGCGACAGACCTTGCCCGAGGCCATCACCGGGAATCCGGGCGACCCCCGCTACCCACTCAGGCACGAACCGCCGCAGCCCGCTCCAGGGGGACCGGCGCCAGGCCCGCCCGCCGGTTACGACCCGCACGCTGTGCCGACGCCAGAGCCGACGTTGGTGGAACCCACGCCACGACAGCTCGTTCCGCCTATGCCAGGGGAAACGCAATGACCATGCGCAAGGCCCGAATGCTGATAGCCGGTACCTTGGCCGGCTTGCTGCTCCTCGGCGTCGCCGTGGCATTCGGCGCAGTGGAACGCACCGAGCGGGTCCGTGTGACGGCATACTTCGCGAACACCAACGGCCTCTACCCGGGTGACCAGGTGCGAATCCTGGGAGTTCCGGTGGGCGAGGTTGAGACCATCAACCCCGGACGCGATAACGCCGAGGTGACGTTCTGGTTCAACGGCAAGTACACCGTGCCGGCCGACGCGGAGGCGGCCATCCTGGCGCCGGGACTGGTCAGTGCGCGCGTCATCCAGTTGACCCCCGCCTATACCGGCGGCGCGGCGCTGGCCGATGGCGCCGTGATTCCACAGCAACGGACCGCGGTCCCCGCGGAGTACGACGACCTGCGTGTGCAACTCGAGAAGTTGAACGAGAGCCTGCAGCCGACGACGCCCGGAGGGGTATCGCCGGCGGGTGCGCTGATCAACACCGGTGCTGCCAATTTGCGCGGTCAGGGCGCCGACGTACGGCGTTCGCTTATCGAACTGTCCCAGGCGTTGTCAGCGCTCGGGGATCACAGTGGCGACATCGGGACAACCGTCAAGAACTTGTCCGTGCTGGTTACAGCGTTGGGCTCGAGCGCTGAGCTGCTCGAAGACCTCAACACCAACATGGCCGCGGTGACCAGCCTGCTGAATCAGAAACCGCAGGCGTTGGCAGCAATGGTGCGCGACCTGGACCTCGCGGTCCGCGACGTAGCCGGCTTCGTCGCGGACAACCGCGAGACCTTGGGAACCAGCTCCGACAAACTCGCGTCGATCACTTCGATGTTGCATGAGCGGTTACCTGAGCTCAAGCAGATCTTGCACGTATCGCCGAACTCGCTGGCCAACTTCGCCAACGTATACCGTCCGGCGACGGCATCCTTCGCCGGAACCTTTGCGGTCACCAACTTTGCCAACCCGCTGCAGTTCATCTGCAGCAGCATCCAAGCGGCCTCCCGTCTGAACTACGAACGCGCGGCGAAGCTTTGCGTGCAATACCTGGCACCGATCTTCAAGAACCGCGAGTACAACTTCCCGCCCATCGGCACGACGATGGGTCTGCTGAACGGCCTGCCGGTAGCCGGGGCAATGGCGCGGCCCAACGAGATCACCTTCAGTGAGGACTGGATGCGGCCGGATTACATACCCGCGGGTGCAGCTACCACGGACCCAGCCGACGGATTGTCGGGCTTGATGATTCCCCCAGGAGACGGATCATGAACCCGAACAGGCGATTCCGCGCCGTCGCACCGGCCCTGGTCTGCGTGGCGATGGTGGCGTCGGGTTGTGGATGGCAGGGACTCAATTCGCTGGCCCTGCCCGGCACCGCAGGTAGCGGTCCAGGTGCCTACGAGGTCAAGGCCGAGATCCCGGACATCACCAACATCGAACGCAACTCGCGCGTACGGGTGGGTGACGTCACCGTCGGCAACGTCACCGACATCGAACTGCGGGGGTGGCACGCCCTGGTGACAATGAAGGTCGACGGTGATGTGGTGCTGCCCGCCAACGCCACGGCCACCGTGGGGCAGACCAGCTTGCTGGGGTCGCTGCATATCGAACTGGCGGAGCCGAAAGACGCCGAACCGCAGGGGCGTCTGACCAATGGTTCTCTCATACCGTTGGCTTCGACGGGGAGCTATCCCACCACCGAACAGACGCTGGCCGCTGTCTCGTTGCTGCTCAATGGCGGCGGCCTGGGTCAGCTCGGCGACATCACCGAATCCCTGACCACGGCGCTGGGGGACGACCGTGACCAGGATCTGCGCCAACTGGTCGAGCACCTCGCTACCTTCACCGCCCGGCTCAACGAACAGACTCAGGACATCATCGGGGCCGCCGAAAGTCTGAACAATCTCAGCGGCCAGTTCGCCGCGCAACAACCCGTCATCGACGAGGCGCTGCACACCATTCCGCGCGCGGCTGCGGTACTCGCCGACGAGCGCGACAACCTGGTGGAAACCCTTGCCAAGACCGGCCAGTTGGCCGCGCTGACCAACGCCACCATCGGCCCGACCAAAGACGCTCTGGTCCAGCAGCTCAACGACTTGGGACCGGTACTGGAGTCGCTGGCCAACGCCGGCCCGGCGCTTACTCGCGCGCTCAGCCTGCTGGGGACCTTTCCGTTCCCCATGGAGAAGATCCGCCACTCCATTCGGGGCGACTACAACAACCTCACCCTGATCTTCGACCTCACGTTGAGCCGTATCGATGGCACGCTGCTGACGGGGACGCGGTTCGAAGGCAGCCTCACCGAGCTGGAACTGCAATGGGGCCGCACCATCGGACAGACCCCCAGCCCATATACCGCCGGTAATCCGCTGATCGTGCCCTACCACTTGAATCAGGGATCTTGACATGCATCTGCAACGACGAATCAAGATCCAGTTCGTGGTCTTCATGGTGATTGCCGTTGTTTCAATGACCGCTCTCGCCTTCGGCTACGGCGGCCTGGGTGCGGCGTGGTTCGGGAGCGGACACCACACGGTGACGGTCGGATTGCCCGAATCCGCCGGCCTCTACAGCCGGGCAAACGTCACGTACCGGGGCACCACCGTTGGGCGAGTCACCGATGTGCGACTCAGCAGCGACGGCGTGGAGGCAGTGCTGGCCCTGGACTCGAATGTCGAGATACCGGCCGACGTTATCGCCGAGGTCCACAGCCAGTCGGCAGTGGGCGAACAATTCGTGGCTCTCACGCCAGGTGGCACCACCGACCAGCCCCTGCGAGATGGCGATGTCATCCCGGTCGACCGAACTACCGTTCCGCCGGACATCAACGACCAACTGGACATGACGTCGATTGCGCTGCAGGCGATTCCGAAGGACAACCTCAAGACCGTCATCAACGAGAGTTACACCGCTTTCGGTGGCCTCGGCCCGGAACTGGGCCGGATGGTCGACGGGATCACCGCGCTAGCCATCGAATCCAGGCACAACCTGAACGATCTGACCAATGTCATCGACCACTCGGCGCCCATCCTCGAGTCTCAGGTGAACACCTCGGACCACGTGACAGCATGGGCGCGTCATCTCGCCGCGCTGACCGGGCAGGTGCAGAACGAGAACGGCGCAGTATCAAGCCTTCTCGACAATGCCAGCCCGTCGGCCGAGGAGGCCCGTGCATTACTCGACCGATCGCAGCCGGCGGTCCCGATCCTGCTCGCCAATCTCGTCAGCTTCGCCGACGTGGGCCTGGTCTACAACGCCAATCTCGAGCAGATGCTGGTCCTCATGCCGCAGACGGTGGCGCAGATGGGTGCGGCGACGGTGACCAACTTGACCAACACGATTCAGGACTACCGAGGCTCTACGCAGCAATTCGCACTGAACCTGAATCTTCCGCCGCCGTGCCTGACCGGGTACCTGCCGGCCAGCCAGCGCCGCTCACCTTCCCTCGAGGACTACCCGGAGCGCCCGGAAGGTGACTTCTACTGCCGAATCCCCCAAGATTCCCAATTCAACGTGCGCGGCGCTCGCAACATCCCCTGTGCCGGCAAGCCCGGGAAGCGCGCACCGCTGGTGTGGATGTGTGAGAGCGACGAGGAATACGTACCTCTCAACGAGGGAAACAACTGGAAGGGCGACCCGAACGCGACCCTGTCGGGTCAGGGCGTACCCCAACTCCCGCCCGGCCAAGAGCCGTCCCCACGGCAAGTTCCCGCGTCTCCCGACGGTCTACCGCCGGCCTCCACACCACCCGCGCTTCTCGGGGTCACCGACTACAACCCCGTCGACGGCACCTATCTGGGCTCCGACGGCGAGACATACACCCAGAGCAACCTGGTCGCCGACGGTGAGATCCCGACCCTGCAGTCGATGCTGCTGCCCTCGGTGCCCGGCCAGTGAGGAGCCCAAAAGTGAATGCCGACCCGACAGTTGGTTCGGCGGCGTCCAAGCCGCTGATCGGAGTGGGGGAATTCTTCGCCATGGCCGCGGACACGGTCATGGCGATGTTCCGGCCGCCGTTCGCGTGGCGGGAACTCATCGAGCAAGCCTGGTTCCTCATGCGAGTGTCGCTGTTCCCGACCATCATGATGTCGATCCCGTTCACCGTGATGACCGTGTTCGTCATCAATTTGCTCCTGGTGGAAATCGGTGCACAAGACGCCGCCGGCAGCGGCGCGGCCCTGGGAGCGGTCACCCAGATCGGTCCGATGGTCACCGTGCTCGTCGTAGCCGGTGCCGGCGCCACCGCTATGTGTGCCGACTTGGGTGCGCGCACGATACGCGAAGAGATCGACGCGATGCGCGTGCTGGGGATCGACCCCTTGCAGCGCTTGGTGGCCCCGAGGGTGCTGGCCGCGACCGTGGTCGCGATGCTGCTCTCCCCCCTGGTGACGGTGGTCGGACTGCTGGGAGCTTTTACCTTCTCGGTCTTCTTCCAGAACGCCACCCCCGGCACCTTCGTGGGCGGCCTGACGTTGCTGGTAGGCCTGCCCGAGGTGGTGATCTCGTTGGTGAAGTCGGCCCTCTTCGGACTTACCGCCGGCATGATCGCCTGTTATAAGGGCCTCTCAGTCGGGGGAGGTCCGGCGGGTGTCGGAAACGCCGTCAACGAGACCGTGGTGTTCTCGTTCGTCGGACTGTTCGTGATCAACGTGATCGTTACGGCTGTCGGAGTGAAGGCAACACTATGATCGCCTCGACTCCGAGCACGCTGCGACCTCGGATCCACCGGACGAGAAGCAAGCTCGTGGACGGTTGGACCAAACTCGGGGACCAGGCGGCGTTCTACGGCAAGTCGCTCGTTTCGATCGGCGACGTGCTACGCAACTACCGCCTCGAATTGGTCCGCATCATCGCCCAAATGAGCATGGGCTCAGGCGCATTGGCGGTAGTTGGTGGCACCGTCGCGATCATAGGTTTTCTTACCCTCTCGGCCGGAGCGCTCATCGCCGTGCAGGGATACCACTCGCTGTCCAATATCGGTATCGAGGCATTGACTGGGTTCGTTTCGGCCTACCTCAACGTGCGCCTCATTGCGCCCCTTATCGCGGGTGTGGGATTGGCGGCGACGATCGGCGCCGGCGCTACCGCGCAGCTGGGTGCGATGCGGATCAACGAAGAAATCGATGCCATGGAGGTCATCGGCATCCGAAGCGTCGCCTATCTCGCGTCCAGCCGGGTCATCGCCGGCGTCATCGTCGTGGTTCCGCTCTATAGCATCGCCGTACTGATGTCATTTTTTGCTGCGAGGTTCGGCACCACCGCCATCTATGGGCAGTCCCGCGGCGTCTATGACCACTACTTCAGCACCTTCTTGAACCCCTCGGACATGCTGTGGTCGTGCTTTACCGCGGTCGTCATGGCCATCGTGATCATGCTCGTTCACACCTACTATGGGTTCACCGCGACCGGCGGGCCCGCGGGTGTGGGCGAGGCAGTAGGGCGGGCGGTCCGGACATCCCTGGTTACCTCGGTCTTCGTGGTCTTGGCCTTGACTCTGGCCATCTACGGCCAGTCCCCTGACGTCAATTTGTCGGGTTAGCGGTGGGTTAGCGGTGACCGTCAGCGCCGGTCGTCACGTCTTGGCGGGGCAGCCGGTCAAATCCGACGCCCGTTCCGTGCAGCCTGGCAAACCTCGGCCCCCGGGGGACCGCCCGCGTCCGGTCGGTGCGACACGGCGCCGAGGACGATCTCCGCTATCGGCTACGGTCTAAGCAATGGCGCACGGAAGGGTCGTAGAGTCAGCGCGCCGGCGTTACACCGGCCGGCGCGCCGATACGATGCTGCGGTTGACCGACGCCGCAATGGAAGTTCTGCGCGAGGTGGGCTTCCACGACTTGACTCTGCAATTGGTCGGCGAGCGTGCCGGCATGACCCGGGCCACCGCGTACACCTATTTCGCGTCGAAGGACCACCTCGTTGCAGAGGTTTTCCGCCGGCGCATGGTGGCGACCACCGTTTCCGTCCCCGACTCGTCGGATGTCGTCGAACGGGTCTTGGCGACGCTTCGGCATATCGCGTTGATCGTCGCCGACGAACCCGAACTGGCCGACGCGATCACCGGGGTCTTCAACAGTTCGGATCCCGAGATAGAAGCCATCCGCATCCAACTGTACGAGTACGTGCACACAGTCACCGTTGCGGCGGTCGGCGACGACGGCGACGAGGAAACCGTGTCCATGCTGGAGATGGCCTACCTCGGCGCGATGATGCGAGCGGTATTCGTGCCGGGGTTCAAGATGACCGTGACCCGGGATGTCGAGAAGCTGGCGCGACGCATCCTCGCCGCGGACTGACCTCGCGCGCCGCTCAGGCCGGATGCCCGATGGTCTTGATCTCCAGATACTCCATGAAGCCTTCGGCCCCGTTGCGCCGGCCGAGGCCGCTCTGCTTGGTGCCGCCGAACGGACTGGTGATGCCGAAGTGGCTTCGTCCGTTGACCGTCACGTTACCGGTCCGCAGCCGCCGGGCGATACAAAAGGCGCGTTCAGTGTCAACCCCGGTGACTTCGCCGGAGAGCCCGTAGATGGAGTTGTTGGCGATGGCGACGGCCTGGTCGTCGGTGTCGTACGGGATCACGGTGAGCACCGGACCGAAGATCTCCTCCTGCGCCACCTGGGAGTTCGGATCGACATCGACCAGCAGCGTCGGCTGAGTGTAGTAGCCGACGGGCAGCCCCTCGGGCACACCGCCCCCGGTGACCAGCCGCGCGCCGGAGTCGATACCGGAGCGGATCAGGCCCAGCACCTTCTGCCGCTGGGTCTCGCTGATCTGCGGGCCCTGCAGCACTGCCGGATCCCACGGATCGCCCACCGCAGTGGCCGCCATGGCGGCCTTCAGGATCTCGACGCCCTCGTCGTAGCGGCTGCGCGGCAGCAGGATGCGGCTGGCCATGATGCACGCCTGGCCCGACATCACGCACGCGACCATGGCGGCCATCGGCAGGCACTTCTCGAACTTCGCGTCGTCGAGGACGATGTGCGCGGACTTGCCGCCCAACTCCATCATGGTTCGCTTCACCGTCGGCGCGGCCGCGGCGAGGATGGCGCGGCCGGTGGCCGTGGAGCCGGTGAAGGTGATCATGTCGACCCGCGGGTCGGCGCTCAGGGCGGCGCCGACCTCATTGGCGTTGGAGGTGACGACGTTGAAGACGCCGGCGGGGATGTCGGTTTCCTCGGCGACGATGCGGCCGAGTTCGCTGCCCGACCACGGGGTCAGCTGGGCGGGCTTGAGGACGACGGTGTTGCCGGCCATCAGCGCCGGGGCGGTCTCGGCGATGTTGAGGTAGAAGGGCACGTTCCACGGGGTGATCGCCCCCACCACGCCGACCGGTTCGTAGGAGATGGTCCGCCGGGCGGTCCCCATCGGGGCCTTGTGGATGCCGGTGTCGACCAGGTACTCGAAGTCGCGGCCGTACTCGGCCCAGTGCCGGACCTCGTCGATCGGGTCCTCGATCTGGCTGCCCGTCACGCTGATCGGGCACCCGACCTCGGTGACCACGATGCGCCGCAGCCGCTCCTTGTTGCGCTCCAGCGCGGCGTGCAACTGCATCAGGCAGTGGTGGCGGAAGTCCTTGTCCCGGGACCAGTCGGTGTCGTCGAACGCGTGCCGCGCCGCACCGATGGCGCGGTCCATATCGGTCGTCGTGCCGTCGGCAACCTGACCGACGACCTCCTCGTTGCCGGGGTGCACGACGTCGAACAGTGCGCCCCCGTCGGTGTGGCGCAGTTCGCCGTCGATGAGCATTCGTTGCTCACCGGCCAGAATGCCGGTGTCACTGTGGGTTTGGGTCATCTCAGCTTCCGGGTGCGACGAGTTCGGGCGGGTGGACGGCGTCCGGGTCAGGGTTGGCGATCGGCAACCCCATGAACCGACGGGCGTTGTCGCCCATGAAGTCGTAGGTGCGGCGCACGTCCATGCCCTCGGCGTAGTGCCAGTACCCCTTCGGTTCGGCCAGCCCCTCCGGGTGCGGGTAGTCCGAGCCGAACAGCACTTTGTCCCAGCCGACGGTGTTGACGACGTCGGCCACGCAGCCCTCCCAGAACGGGCTGACCCAGATGTTGCGGCGGAACACGTCGTGCGGATGCTCGGGGAAGTTCTGCGGCATCTTCTTGACCAGGTCTTCGAAGTCGTTGAACAGCGGGAAGATCCAGCTGCTGCCGTTCTCGACGCTGGCGATCCGCAGCTTCGGGAACCGGGTCAGGGTGCCGTGGCAGATCAGGCTGGTGAGCATGTCGGCGATCTCGCGGTGCCCCAGCACCATCCAGCGAAACGCGCTCTGCGCCATGAAGTTCTGGGTGTGCGGCGGCTCCCAGCTGTTGACGTAGTCGTCCAGGGGCGGATAGCTGGCGTGCAGCACGATCGGCAGCCCGGCGGCTTCCACGTCGCGCCAGAACGGGTCGAACTCCGGCAGCGCCGGCGAGCGCCAGCCGTGTAGGCCGTTGACCGGGCCGGGCTTGATCAGTGCGACCTTGGCGCCCTGGTCGAGGATGTATTCGAGTTCGCGCTGGGCGGCGTCGACCTCGGAGAGGTTCAGGATCGGCGTGGAGAACACCCGGTCGGCATAGTTGAACGTCCAGTGCTCGGCCATCCACTGGTTGAGCGCGTGGATGATGGCCAGTGTGAGCTGCGGATCATCGGCGCTGGAGTGCTCGACCAGGCTCGCCAGGGTCGGATAGTTCAGCGCCTCGACGACGCCCTGCCGGTCGAGTTCGGCAAGCCGGTCCTCGGGATTGCGGGTGGCCGCGGGCGCCTCGATGGCCTTCCCCTGCATCTCCCGCAGCGTCAGGCCCTCGGTGTTCCTGCCGGCGAAGAACTTCTCGTGCGCCCCCGGCGCGGCGACCCGCTCGAAGGTGGGGTTCGGGATGAAGTCGGTGACCTTGTTGTTGATGATGATCCGGGTCTGCCTGCCGATCTGCGCATACTGCACGGCGCGCTGGTAGCGCTCGGGCAGGTACTTGGTGAGCGCCTCGGCGGTCTCGTACATGTGTTGGTCGGCATCGAAGATCGGTGCGTCCCGGAACTGCTCGCTGGCTGATGTCATCTGGCTGCCTTCGCTCGGCACGGTGCTAGGTGGTGAGGATGCTGGCCGCGGCGGTGCCCGGCGCGCCATAGAGCTGAGTGAAACCGACCTTGGGTGAACCCGGGACCTGACGCTCGCCGGCCTCGCCGCGGAGCTGGCGGACGATCTCGTGGATCTGGCGCAGCCCGGAGGCGCCGATGGGCTCGCCGTTGGCGATCAGGCCGCCGTCGGTGTTGACCGGCATCGAGCCGCCGATCTCGGTGGCCCCGTCGGCCAGCAACTTCTCCTGCTCGCCGTCGGCGCAGAACCCGCACTCGGCCATGTGGATGATCTCGGCGCCGGCGTCGGTGTCCTGCAACTGGATCACGTCGACATCCTCGGGCCCGATGCCGGCCTTCTCGAACGCGGCCCGTGCCGCGTACACGGTGGGCGCGACGTCCTCGTCGACCGGCGCGAACGTGGTGTTGACCTCGTAGGCGCCGTACTTTCGGGTGCGCACCTCGACGGCCCGCAGATACACCGGCTTGTCGGTGTAGCGGTGCGCGATGTCCGCGCGACACATCACCACGGCCGCGGCCCCCTCGTCGGGCGCGCAGAACATGTACTGCGTCAGGGGATAGTTCAGCATCGTCGAGTTGAGGATGTCCTCCTCGGAGATCGGCTTGCGCCGGAACGCGTTGGGGTTCAGCGCGCCGTTGCGGAAGTTCTTGTTCGCCACCTTGGCCAGCGTGGCCTGGGAGATGCCGTGGGTGTGCAGATAGCGGTTGGCCTTCATGCCGAAGAACTGGGTGGTCAGGTATTGCCCGTTCTCGGCGTACCAGCGGGGCATCCCGACCAGGGCGGGGTCCTCGGTGAAGGCGCCCTTGGGATGCTTGTCCAGGCCGACGGCCACGCCAATGTCGTAATCGCCCAGCCGGATACCGTCGGCGCAGGCCTTCGCCGCGCTGGCCGCCGTGGCACAGGCGTTGAACACGTTGGTGAACGGGATGCCGGTCAGACCCACCATCCCGACGATCGCGTCCGGGTTGGCCACCGTCCAGCTGCCGCCCGTGGCGGCCTGCACGTCGGACCACTGCACGCCCGCGTCGGCGACGGCCGCGGTGATCGCGTCCACCCCCATCTGCATGGCCGACTTGCCCTCGAATCGGCCGAATGGGTGCAAGCCCACACCGATAATGGCCACTTCGTTCACGTTCTCCCCTTCTGAAGTGCCGGATCGGTTGCGCGCAGACGTCCCGTCGGCCGTCAACCGTAACTCTTACAGTAACTTACCTAGTGTCGCGGCGCCGCGGCCTGTCCGACCGTGCACCACGCACCGTCTGGGTAAGATACTGTAACCTTTACCGTTGATCGTCCCGAATTCGGCTGGGGTGGTGGTGGACCAGCCGGTACGCCGGGGGTGCGACAGGAAGGCGTAAGGCATCGATGAGCAGGTCGGAGCTGCGGGTGGACGAGCTGCGGGCGTTGCTGCAACGGCAGCGGGAGTCGTTCGTCGAGCAGGGTCCGCCGGAGCTGGCGGTGCGGCTGAATCGGATCGACCGCCTGCTGGCGCTGGTGTTGGACAACACCGACGCCCTGGTCGAGGCGATGGGCGAGGACTTCGGCACCCGCTCGCGCGCGGCGTCGCTGTTCACCGAGATGGTCGGGATGATCCCGGTCATCGAGCACACCCGCAAGAACACCGCCCGCTGGATGCGGACCACCAAACTGCTGCGCGCGGCCCGGGTGGTGGGCCTGCGCGCCGACGTCGAACCCACGCCGCTGGGTGTCGTGGGCATCATCGGTCCGTGGAACTTCCCGCTCAACCTGGTGGTGCTGCCGGCGGCCGCGGCGTTCGCCGCGGGTAACCGGGTGATGATCAAGATGTCCGAGATCACCCCGCGCACAGCCGCTTTGATGGCGCAGCTGGCACCCAAGTACTTCGACCCGACCGAGCTGGTGGTGGTCACCGGCGGGCCCGATGTGGCGGCGGCCTTCAGCGCGTTGCCCTTCGACCACTTGTTCTTCACGGGTTCACCGGATATCGGGATGCGGGTCCAACGCGCGGCCGCCGAACACCTGGTGCCCGTCACGCTGGAACTCGGCGGCAAGAACCCGGTGGTGGTCGCCCCCGGTAGCCGCGACGACGTCACCAAGGCGGCCGCGCGGATCGCCGCGGCCCGAATGGTCAACGGCGGCCAGGTCTGCGTGTGCCCGGACTACGTGCTGGTGCCCCAAGGGCACGTCGAGGCGTTCGTGGACAGCGCGCGCCGCACCTGGCGGGGCATGTTCGACACCATCGTGAGCAACCCGGACTACTGCTCGAGCGTCAACGAACCCAACTTCGACCGCGTGCTGGGTCTGATCGAGGACGCCCGCGCCAAGGGCGCGGTGGTCGAGGCCGTGGCGCCGGCGGGGGAGCAAGTCCCGGACCGGGCCACCCGCAAGATCGCGCCGACCCTGATCCGCGGGGTCGACGACGACATGCGGATCGCCCGCGAGGAGGTGTTCGGTCCGGTGCTGGCGGTGCTGCCCTACGCCCGGCTCTCCGACGCGATCGGCTATATCAACTCCCGTCCCGCGCCGCTGGTGGCGTACTGGTACGGCCCCGACGGGGACGACTTCCGCGACTTCGTCCGGCGGACCCGCAGCGGCGGAGTGGCCCGCAACGACTTTGCCGCGCAGATGATTCCGTCGGCCGCCCCGTTCGGGGGTGTGGGCCGCAGCGGGATGGGCGCCTACCACGGCAAGGCCGGCTTCGACGCGTTCAGCCACTACCGCACGGTGGTGGGCTCGGACCTGCCGTTCAGCATCACCGGAAGCGCGGCGCCGCCGTTCACCAAACCGATGAAGTTGTACGCCGACGCCGCACTTCGGCGGGCGCGCAACAAGACTCGCCGCCGGCTGGCCCACCCCTCGAGTTCAGGAGACAGACGATGAGCACGGCAACGGTGGTATTCGACCCGTTCTCCGAGGACTTCTTCAACAGTCCGTACGAGATCTACCGGCGCATGCGCGAGGAGGCGCCGGTCTATTACAGCGAGCAGTACGACTTCTACGCGCTGACGCGGCACGAGGACGTGGCCGCGGCGTTCAAGGACCACGAGACCTACTCCTCGGCCTACGGGGTCGACCTGGCCCAGGTGCGCAAGGGCCATGTCACCGAGCATGGCGGGATCATCGCGATGGACCCGCCGGCCCATCGCCGGATGCGCAGCCTGCTGAACCGGGTCTTCACCCCGCGGGCCATCGAGGCCCGGCGCGAACTCGTGACCGAGACCATCGACCGGTACCTGTTGGCGGTCGATGCGGGTGGTTTCGACTTCGTGCAGGACTTCTCCGCGCTGTTCCCGGTCGAGGTGATGACCATCATGCAGGGCGTGCCCGCCGAGGACCGGCAGCAGATCCGGCTGTGGATCGACGACTTCCTGCACCGCGATCCGGGCGAGGTCGAGATGAGCGAGGCGGGCCTGAAGTCCGCCATCGACATGTCGGTGTACTACTACAAGCTGATCAAGGCGCGCCGCGACAATCTGGGCCCCGATCTGCTGAGCAAGCTGATCGAGGCGGAGATCGAGCGGGAGAACGGCGAGATGGGCCCGCTCAACAACCTCGAGATCACCGAATTCGCAGTGCTTCTCGGCGGGGCGGGGGCCGAAACGGTGACCAAGCTGCTGGGCACCGCGGCGGTGGTGTTCGCCCAGAACCCCGACCAGTGGGAGCTACTGCTGGCCGACCGCGCCAAGGTCCCGTTCGCCGTGGAGGAACTGCTGCGCTACGAGGCGCCCGCGCAGTACAACGTCCGCCGGTCGATGCGCGAGGTCACCCTGCACGGCGTGACGATCCCGGCGGGTAAGCCGGTGTTCCTGGTGGGTGGTTCGGCCAACCGGGACCCGGGGGCCTGGACCGACCCGGACAAGTTCGACATCGACCGTGACCGCACCGAAGCGCAGAACCTCGGCTTGGGCTACGGCATCCACAGCTGCCTGGGGGCGGCGCTGGCGCGGCTGGAGAGCACCATCGCGCTGGAGCGGATGCTGGACTTCATGCCGCGCTACGAGGTGGACTGGAACGGCTGCCGGCGAGTCAACATGCAGAACGTCGCCGGTTGGAGCAACGTCCCGGTGCGGGTCCTGCCCTGACCTTCTGCGATGTGGGCGTGATTTCCCACGGTGAGCGTGGGAGATCACGCCGGAATCACTGGGTGCTCCAGCGCAGCGGGCCGGGTCCTGCCCGTTCGATGACCTCGACGATGGTGAAGTCGATCATGCACTGGGCGCCGACGGCGAATGTTTCTGGCTTCCAAAGCACTTCGGCGGTACCGGTCAGCTGGAGACTGGCGCCGGTCGCCCAATCCAACAGCAGGATTCCGCAGCGCGGGTTCACCTCGATGTTGCCGAGCGTCATGAACATCGAGTTGCCACGGTAGTCCGGCCACCGGAGGCGTGCCGGCGAGAGTGCTTGCAGGAAACCGGGATTGCCACCGCGATGGGAGGCGTCGGCATTTCCTTCGGCGTCTGCGGTGGCCACGAAGAAGGTGTCGGCCGCGGCGATCATCTGCCGCTGCCGCTGGTTCAGTTCACCGGCGCGTTGCGACGCGGTCCGCACGATATCCGGTTCGAAGGATGTGATGCGCCTGCGCGCGATGTACTTCGGGCAGTTGGAGTACACCTGATCGACGGTGGCCAGGAGTTCGTCGCCGTGGTCGACGACGGCTCCGTTGATCCGCATTCGCCGTCGCCGTTCGGGCTGCAAGGCCAGCATGCCGATCCGGGTCGGCCGGGTCAGGGCCGCTGCCAGCGGATCGTCGGCGGCCGGGCGTGCGGCCACGCTGATCGTCCGGTCGCTGGCGGCGCGCACGAACCCTGGCGGACCGACGAGGTCGCTCGCCCACAGTTGGCCTGTCTCGTCGGTACCGGCCACCACCACCATTTGCTGTTCGGCGAGGAAGTTCGCGGCGACCTCGGGGATGTCGACGCGGATACCCCGGCCGACCTTCTCGGCGATGTGCGACTGCCCCATGCGCTGCTGCACGGTGAGCTCGCCGGAGTGGAAAGGGCTCATCTGATCACCCGTTTTGCGTTGCCGTTGTTCGCGCGATGGCGCCGGTCAGAAGAAGCCGCACGTCGGGGCTTCGCCGTCGGGTGCGGCGGCCGACTCGACGCCCCGGGGTGCGTATACCTCGAGGCGGATCCCGTCCGGGTCGGTGAAGAAGATGCCGCCCGAGTCGAGACCCTCACCGTGCGCGACGACACCGTCGTGGGCGAACTCGACGGCGAATTCGCGCAGGGTCGATTCCACTGCCCGCACCTGCTCGACGCTGTCGACCTCGAATGCGAGATGGTGCAGTCCCGGGGTACCGGTGGAAAACGTGCCGTTGCTCTGCTGCCAGAGCGTGAGCGTCACCTTGTCGTCGACGCCGAGGAACACCCACCGCTTCGCATCGTCGGAACTCGCGGCCAGTCGTTCGAAGCCCAGTGCGCGGCAGTAGAAGTCCGTCGACCGCTGCAGGTCCGACACGTTCAGTCCCACGTGTCCGGGCACAAGTCGGGCAGTGATGGCGGTGGTCATGGCAGTCCTCCAAGTGTAACCGGTGTAATTATCTTTGATGGTTAGACCGTACGCCGAGCGGGCGCACCGCGCAACCGGTAAACTTCGGTTCAGGGGTTAGGATGGGACGGAGGAGGCGGTCTCAGATGCGCGATCCGCGTCCGCACGTCGGCGAACCGCTGGCATTGGACCTGTTGAACACCTGCTGGATGGACGACGGCCCCCGCGATCTACTCGCCGACGTGGACGGACTGCGGATCTGGCTGACATCGGCGGGCCTGATCGACCGCGCGCCCGCCGACGAGCGGACGCTCGAGGCTCTGTTGGCCGCGCGCAGTGCGATCCTCGCAGCGATCCGGCACGACGACGCGGACGCACTCAACGAGATTCTCGACCATGGCCGCATCCGACGGCGCCTGACCGCCGACGGCCCTGTCGACCTACCCGATGTGGCCGATTCCGCCTGGCTACCCGCCTGGGTCGCCGCGGACAACCTGCTCCACCTGCTGGCAACCGCGCCGGACCGGATCCGGCAGTGCGCCCATCCCGACTGCGTGCTGTTCTTCCTCGACACATCCAAGAACGGTGCGCGCCGTTGGCATTCGATGGCGATCTGCGGTAACCGCGCGAAAGCCGCCCGGCATTACGCCAAGCGGTCGTAGTCACCCGCGCGCCAGACCGTCGCCGCGGAGGGGCCGCTCGGGGCCGGCGTCATCCGGCGTAGCGGCGGACCTGCTCGGGTCGGATGACCAGACGGACCCACTCCGCCTCGCCCAGCATCACTTCCAGGTCGTTGGCGCGCACCGGGTCCTCCAGGTCCCAGTAGAGCGCTGCGAGGCGCTCGCAGAGTTCATGAGCACCACCGGCCTCGATCGAGGCGGGGCCCGATACCGAAATCCAACGCTCGCGTTCGGTGGCCGGTGCCGCAACAACGATCGAGGCGCGGGGATCCCTGGTCAGCCGTCGAACGTGCAGTGAGTCCGGGCCGGTGAACAACTGGATGCTGCCGTCGGCCGTGGGCTCGAACCACACCGGTCGCGGCTGTGGTGGGTTCGGACCACCCGCAACCGACAGAAATCCGTGTAGTGGGCGGCGAAGAAACGCAATATCGTCCGCGGTGAGTGCGTCGTTGCTCGACGAGTCGGTCATTGGTGCCAGGCTCCATTCGCTGCGGCTGCTATCGCATGGTTCTTGAACTGTGGGCACTCTCTTGAACCGGCCGCCGCTCCGTTCCATTCCGCACCCACGCACCCCGCGATCTTGGCGTGATCACCCACGGTGAGCGTGGGAGACCACGCCGAAATCACTGGGTCTGGGCGGCCTCGGCTTGCTCGCGAGCCCACCGGTAGTCCGCCTTGCCGGCGGGGCTGCGCTCGATCACCGGGCGGAAGACCACCGCCTTGGGCAGCTTGTAGCGGGCCAGCGTGGTTCCGGCGTGCGCAATGAGTTCCTCGGCGTCGGCCGCGGCTCCCGCCGCCAGCGCTACGACGGCCACCACTTCCTGCCCCCAGCGGTCGCTGGGGCGGCCGGCGACGACGACGTCGGCCACCGCCGGGTGGGATGCCAGCGCGGTCTCGACCTCCTCGGCGAAGATCTTCTCCCCACCGGAGTTGATGGTCACCGAATCCCGGCCCAGCAGCTGGATGGTGCCGTCGGCGAGGTGCCGCGCCCGGTCGCCGGGGATCGCGTACCGCGTGCCGTTGACCACCGGAAAGGTGCGGGCCGTCTTGCCCGGATCGCCCTTGTAGCCCAATGGAACCGGGGCGCGTTGGGCCAACCAACCGTCGCCGTCGTGGCCGGGTTCCAGGACGCGGTCCAGGCCCTCGGCCACCACGTAGGTGTCGGGTCCAGGCTTGAAGATGCCGGTGGAGACGGCCCCGGGCGCCGACATGTGCGTCATCTGGGCGCCGGTCTCCGAGGAGCCGACGCCGTCGACGACGATCAGTCCCGGTTTGAGGTCGATCAGCCGCTGCTTGGTGGTCGGCGTCAACAGGGCACCGCCGTTGGCGATGACGTTGAGCGAGGACACGTCAACCCCGCCGCGCTCGATGGCGTCGGCGAGCGGCCGCGCCATGGCGTCACCCACGACAGTCACCACCCCGGCCCGGTGCCGGGCGATCTCCGCGAGCACCACGTCGGGATCGAGCCGGTTCGCGACCTCGGAGAACAACACGGTCTGCCCGGTGGTCAGCGCGGTCATGACGCCCCACTGCGCAGCGCCGTGCATCAACGGCGGCAGGATCATCAGCGTCATGCCGGGGTTGGCGCGCGCCTTCTTGACGAGTTCGTCGACGGACGCCGCGGTATGGCCGCTGTAGAGGTCGCGGCCGCCGAAGGAGGCGACGAAGATGTCGTGCTGCCGCCACAAAACACCCTTGGGCATCCCGGTGGTTCCGCCGGTGTAGAGCACGTAGAGGTCGTCCGGGTCGGCCTGCACGGGTGGGACCGCCGACGCGGAGGCCAGGGCGTCGTCGTAATCGACTGCGCCGGGCAGTAGTTCGTGGCCGGAGTCGTCGGCGATCTGGATCAGCACGCGCAGCTGCGGCAGGTCGCCCACGATCTCGGCGACCCGCGGCGCGAACTCGGCGTGGTAGAGCAGCGCGGTGGCACCCGCGTCGGCCAGCAGGTACTGCAGCTCGTTCTTGACGTAGCGGTAGTTCACGTTGAACGGGGCGACCCGGGCCCGGAACGCACCGAGCAGGCCCTCGACGTACTCGGGACCGTTGTGGGCGTAGATGCCCAGCAGATCCTGACCGCTCTGATGCCCGGCGAGCTGGGCCCGCGGCGTGTGGCATCCCAGGTCCTGGGCGTGCAGGAAGGACGCCAACCGGTTGGAGCGTTCCGCGACCTCGGCGTGGGTGTAGCTGCGTTCGCCCTGGATGATCAGAGGGCGGTCCGGGATTGCCGCCGCGATCGCATCGGCCACAGCGGGAACGGTGAATTGCATTGTTGCTCCGTTATTCTGACGACTCAGACCCGGCGCCAGGCGTCGATCAGGGCGTCGGTGGTGGTCACGGTGGACAGCAGGGACAGGGTGTTGTCGATGATCGCGGTGCCGTAGTCGGTGGGGATGCCGGCCACCGCGTCGCGGGGCAGCACCACCCGGTAGCCGGCGTTGACGGCGTCCATCACCAGATTGGGGATCGCGACGTTGAGCGAGACGCCCACCGCGACGATGGTGCGGACCCCGAGGTTGCGCAGGATCGCATCCAGGTCGGTGCCGCCCATCGGGCCCAGGCCGTGCCAGCGGTGCAGCACCAGATCGCTCGGCTCCGGGCCGAACTCGTCGAGCAGCGCCGCGCCCGGGCTGCCCGGCGCGATGTCGACGTCCTGGCGGCCGATCGCGAACAGTGTGGCGTTGTGATTGGACCCACGGCCGTCGGCGCGGCGCTGCACCAGGCAATGCACCACGGCGGCACCGGCCCCGCGGGCCGCCGGCAGCAGGCGCGTGATGTTGGGCAGGGCCTCCCGACGGGCCTCGTCGGCCAGCGCGGCCAGGCCCGCCGACGGGCCGACCACCGCGCCCTGCAACTCCTGGGTGACGACGGCGGTGTGGGCCGGTGCGACCAGATCTGCCAGCGCAACCGTCATGCGTGGGCGGCCACTTCGGCGGGCGGGACGTCGTAGAACCGTGTCGCCCACTTACGCAGGGCCATATAGTGTTTGGCGTCCACCTTGGCCAGCGGAGGATGCTCGACATATTTTTGGTAGCGCCAGATGTCGCAGTCCTCCCACACCGTTTTCAGGTACTGACGCTCGACCTTGGCACGGACATGCTCGGGTGGGATGTCGGAGGTCTCGCCAGGTTCCTTGGGCCACCAGATGGAATAGAACATGTCGGAGACCTCGTCGTCGACCGGGGTGCAGGCGAAGATCAACCGGTGATTCGAGGCCCCCTCGAAGGCGCTCATGGCGAACCCGAGTCCCGAGTAGTGGCTGTGGATGCGCAGGGCCATCGCGTCCGGGTCGTCGCTGCGCACGTCGGGCCAACCGGTCAAAAACCGCCATTCTTCGTCGACACCTTCCCAGTGCAGGCAGATCGGGGTCACCGTCGCCTTGTGCACATAGCGGAAATGTGAGCTGTCGGGGGCGTTCTCGGCCACGATCTGCGGATGGACCGGGATCGCGTCGGCCCGGCTGGAGAACTCCGGATAGGGCCGGTAGTAGGCGTTCGGGTCGGTCTCGAACTGCGGGAACTTACCGAAGATGTCCGGCAGTTCCCACTGCGGTTCCTTGCCCTCGGGCTGGTACCACATGAAGATGCAGCCGTACTGTTCCTCGACCGGGTAGGAGCGTAGCTTCAGACCGCGGTTGGGCCGGTCCGGCTGGTACGGGATGTAGGTGTTGTCGCCCTGCGGGCCCCACCGCCACCCGTGGAACGGGCATTCGACGCAATCGCCGACCACCTTGCCGCCATGGCCGATGTGGGCGCCCAGGTGCTTGCAGTGCGCCTCGAGAACGTGCAGTTCGCCGTTCTCGTCGCGGTAGGCGGCCAGATCCTCGCCGAAGTACTTCAGCGCTTTGACGTCGCCGACCTCGTATTCGGCCGACCATCCGATCATGAACCACCCGGTGACTTTCCAGGTGAACGGGACCTTCATTGTCGCTTCCCCATCTCGCGCACGGTCAGTACGGAATAGATTACAGTAGTGATTTCAGCAGAGCCATCGAGGAGGCAGCGCCAGATGAGTGAACCGCACGCCGCGGACCCGCGGGACGAAGTCGAGGCAATCCGCAGATTGAAGGCGCAGTACTGCCGTTTCCTCGACACCCGCGACATCGAAGCCTGGCGTGCGCTGTTCGCCCCCGACGTCGTCGTGACGCTCGATCTGGCGGTGTCCACCGGCGGTGCCGACCCGCAGACCATGCCGCCCCTGCAGGGCCTCGAGGC
Organism: Actinomycetes bacterium; assembly: GCA_023460175.1. Taxonomy (GTDB): domain Bacteria; phylum Actinomycetota; class Actinomycetes; order Mycobacteriales; family Mycobacteriaceae; genus Mycobacterium. The sequence continues at coordinate 23,053 of JAEWRC010000117.1, read as the reverse complement.
GTTCGAACCGGTGGTGCTCGGCGGCATCGCCGGCGCGGCGACCATGCACCACTGTCACACCCCCGAGATCGATCTGAGCTCACCGACCACGGCCAGCGCCATCTGGGCGATGGAGGATCTGCTGGTCTGGGAGGACAGAGAACTGCACGGCGCGGGGCACTATCACGAAACGTACGAGAAACGCGGCGGGTGCTGGCAGATCACCAGCCTGCACCTGACCCGGACCATGCTGCGGTTCACCGAGTCCACATGAGCGCTGAGTCCTACGACGCCCTGGTCATCGGCGCCGGTTTCTCCGGGCTGTACATGCTGCACCGGCTGCGGGAACTCGGCCTGTCGGTGATCGCGGTCGAGGCGGGCGAAAACGTCGGGGGCACTTGGCTGTTCAACCGCTACCCCGGCGCGCGCTGCGATATCGAGAGCATCGAGTACTCCTACAGTTTCTCCGAGGAGATCCAGCAGGAGTGGGTGTGGACCGAGACCATGCCCGCACAGCCGGAGATCGAGGCGTACCTGAACTTCGTCGCCGACAAGCTCGACCTGCGCCGGGACATCCGACTCGACACCCGGGTCACCGCCATGGCCTTCGACGCCGATGCGGCCTGCTGGCGCATCGACACCGACACCGGGGCCCGCTTCACCGCCTCGCACGTGGTCGCGGCCTCGGGCATCCTCTCGGTCCCGCTCGAGCCGGACCTGCCCGGCATGGACTCGTTCGACGGGGCATCCCTGTTCACCGCGTGCTGGCCCAAGGCCGGGTTCGACCTGGCCGGCAAGCGCGTCGGGATCATCGGTACCGGCTCCACGGGCGTGCAGCTGATCCCCGTCGTGGCCCGAGAAGCCGGACATCTCACCGTGTTCCAGCGCTCGGCGGCCTACACCCTGCCCTGGGACGTGCGGCCCCTGCCCGCCGACGAACTCGATGACCTCAAGGCGTCCTACCCCGAGATCCGGGCGGCCCAACGCGAACACCCGGTCGGCGCGGCGCGGCTCAGTGCGTTCTCGCTGCTGCTGGACATGCTCGCGCGGCCACCGATCAAGTCGGCCACTCGCGAGGAGCAACTGCGGGCCATCGACGAGCACGGCGTGATGGGCGCTCTGAACTGGGGCGACATCTTCTTCGACATCGAGGCCAACCGGATGGCGGCCACGCTCTACGGCGAGGCGATCGCGCGCATCGTCAAGGATCCGGCGACCGCGGCCGCGCTGGTGCCGACGCATCCGTTCGGCTGTAAGCGCCCGATCATCGATCAGGGCTACTACGAGACCTTCAACCGGGACAACGTCACGCTGGTGGATCTGCGGTCCGGGCCCATCCGGGCGGTCACCCCGACGGGCATCAGCACCGATCAGGGCGATCACGACCTGGACGTGATCATCTACGCCACCGGGTTCGACGCCATGACCGGTGCGCTGAGCCGCATCGACATCACCGGCCGCGACGGCGCGAGCCTGCGCGAGGTTTGGCAGGACGAGGGCCCCACGTCGTACCTGGGATTGGCGGTGGCCGGGTTTCCGAACCTGTTCATCGTCCAGGCCCCCGGCAGCCCCTCGGCGGCCACCAATTTCGTTGCGGCCCTCGAACAGCACGTCGAGTGGATCGGCGACTGCCTCGCCTACCTGCGCGACAACGGGCACCGCACCATCGAGGCCTCGCCCGAGGCGCAGCGGGAATGGATCGAGCACACCACCTCGTTGGTGGAGCCGACGGTGCTGGCCCACCCGAGCTGCAACTCCTGGTACAACGGCGCGAACGTCCCGGGCAAGAGGCGCCGGTACATGGCCTACACCGCGGGCATCCCCGAGTATCGGCGCCGCTGCGACGAGATCGCGGCCACCGGCTATCCCGGCTTCGAACTGGCCTGACCCGTGCGGCCCCAGGAACGCGTCAGGACCGTCGCCCGCGCCCTCGGCGGCGTGCTACCCCGGTCGGCCGACGCGCTGTCCGGCACGGAGGGCTGGACGCCGTGGTCGCCTCGGGGGCTGCGCCAACTCGGCGAGGTCGCGCTGGATGAACTGGTGGTCACCGGGATGACGCTGGCCGCCCCGCCGCCGAGCCTGCGCTGCGAGGTGTCCGGGTACGGCCGGGTTGCCGAGGCGCTCACCGAGGCGGGCCTGCCCGCGGCCTATCCGGACCCGGATCCGTTGCGGGTGAGCTCCGTTCGGCGCCGGCTGGCCGGACGGTTCACGTTCGAGGAACTGACCTACATCCACGACCCGCGGCTGCCGGACTGCCTGCAGGCGAACGGGGGGCCGGCCACCGCCGCGTGCCACATCGTGCGCCACCGCGGCGGGCCGCGGCCCTGGCTGGTGTGGGTGCACGGGGCGGGCCAGGGCGGACTGACCGATTTCGCGGTCGCGCGGATCGGGCGCATCCACCACGGGCTCGGCTACAACGTCGCGATGCCCATCCAGCCCGGGCACGGGGTGCGGCGGCACCGTTGGCCCACCTATCCCGATACCGATCCGGTGGCCAACGTCGCGGGGATGATGCGCACGGTGTCGGAGGTCCGCGCGGTGATCCGGTGGTTGCAGCCCCAGGCGAGCAGCATCGCGCTGGCCGGGCTCTCGCTGGGCAGCGGGGTGGCCGCGCTGGTCGCCGGGTTCGAGGAGGTCGATGGGGTGGCGCTGTACACGCCGATCCTGGGGCTCAACGCGATGATCGCCAACCATCTGCATCGCTGGGGCGGGGCCGCCGATGAGGTGGGTGCGGTGCTGGGCTCGCCGGAGGTGGCGGCGTTGACCTCGGTGATCGACCCGCTGGCCATGGAACCGACCGCGCCGCGACAGCGCCGGCTGATCGTCGGCGCGTGGCACGACCAGATGGCGATGCGCGCGCCGGCGTTGGCGTTGCACGAACGCTGGGGCGGCGAGATCTATTGGCACCAAGGCGGTCACGTGGGGCATCTGTTCGCCGGCGGGGTGCAGCGGAAGACCGAACGCTTTCTGCGGTCGGTGGAGAGGGAGCGGAGGGCCTGATGACGGCGACGGTGGACATTCCGGCCGAGATAGCGGACCTCACCCCGGCATGGCTGACCGCCGCGCTGCGCGCCGATCCGAGCCTGTCCGCGGACCTGACCATCAGCGACGTGCGGGCCGAACGGATCGCCGAGGACACCGGCTTCTCGTCGCTGCTGTACCGACTGCACCTGACCGGCAGCGAGGGGTCTCCGCGAAGTCTGATCGCCAAGCTGCCCGGCACGCCGGAGGCGCGCGGAGCGATGGAACTGCTCGGCGGCTACCGCAAGGAGTTGATGTTCTACTCGCGTGTCGCCGGCACGGCCCCGATGGCGACGCCGCGCTGCTACGTGGCGCGAATCGACGACGAGACCTCGGATTTCGTGCTGATCCTGGAGGACCTGCAGGACTGGCACAACGCGGATCATCTCGCGGGCCTGCCGCTGGAGCAGGCGCACACCTGCATCGATCAGCTTGCCGCGCTGCACGCCTGGTCGGTGACCACCGCCGACGACGAGGTGCTGCAGCAGTTCCCGCCCCTGGACACCCCGGTTGCGCGCGATCTGTTGGTGCCGGTGTTCGCGCCGGCCTGGCAGATCTACCGGGAACACACGACCCAGCCGATTCCCGACCGGGTGGCGGACTTCGCCGAGCGGTTCGCCGAACTGGCCCCGCAGGCCCTGAGCGCGCTGGCGGAACGGAACATGTTGTTGCACGGAGACATCCGCGCGGACAACATGTTCTTCCGCGGTAATCGCCTGAAGGTGGTCGATTTCCAGATGGCCGTGCGCGGTGCCGGCGCCGCCGACATCGCCTACCTGGTCAGTCAGGGACTGCCTGCCGATGTGCGCCGCGGCCTCGACGCGCCGTTGCTGCGGCGCTACCTCGATGCGCTGGCCCAGCACGGCGTCGACGACTATTCGTTCGACGAGGCGTGGCGGCACTACCGGTTCGCGGTGGCCTACCTGATGATCCTGCCGGTGGTGATCCTGATCGGCTGGGACGCGATGCCGCCGCGCTCCCGGCAACTGTGCATCACGCTCGTCGACCGCGCGGTGGCCACCATGACCGACATCGAGGCTCTGGAGGTCTTCGCATGAGAACTGCCCGCGAGGTGGTCGAGCTCTACAACCTCGAGCTGTGGAACAACGCGCGCTTCGACCTCGCCGACGAGATCATCGCCGAGACCATGGTGCGCCACGAGGTCGGCGACTCCCGCACCCTGACCAGGGCCGAGGCGCGCAAGCGCGTCGAGGACACCTGGGCGAGCTTCGAGAGCCTGCACTTCGCGCTCAACGCGGTGATCGCCGACGACGACAAGGAGCACGTCGCGATCGTGTACGACTCGACCCTGGTCAACAAGGACGGCGCCGAGTTCAAGATCGCCAGCATCGAGGTATTCAAGGTGGTCGACGGGCAGATCACCGACGTCTGGAATTGTGGTTACGGACAAGGCGTCTGGCACTAGCCGGCGAACGCGAAGGAGTTTGGGCATGACCGAACGGGTTCTCGACGAACTGGGCTACTACCTGCTGGCCGGGGCGGGCGGTGCGGGCCCGGCCTCCCTGATGGACGAGGCCCGGCGCGGCGAAGAACTGGGCTTCGGCACCGCGTTCATCTCCGAGCGGTGGAACGTCAAGGAGGCGTCGTCGCTGACGGGCGCGGCGTGCGCGGTCACCACCCGGATGCAGATCGCCACCGCCGCCACCAACCACAACACCCGGCACCCGCTCATCACCGGCTCGTACGCGACCACCATGCATCGGCTCTCCGGCGGCCGGTTCACCCTCGGCATCGGACGCGGTATCGCCGCGATGTACAACGCGTTCGGGGTGCCCGCGGTCACCACCGCCCAGATGGAGGACTTCGCGCAGGTGATGCGCCGGCTCTGGCACGGGGAGCTGATCTTCAACCACGACGGCCCGATCGGGAAGTACCCGGTGCTGTTCCTGGACCCCGACTTCAACGAGGACATCCGCTTGGCCATCGTCGCGTTCGGCCCGCAGACCCTGGCGCTGGGCGGCCGCGAGTTCGACGACGTCATCCTGCACACCTACTTCACCCCGGAGACGTTGCAGCGCGCGGTCAAGACGGTCAAGGACGCCGCCGAGCAGGCGGGTCGGGACCCGGCCGCCGTGCGGGTGTGGTCCTGCTTCGCCACGGTGGGGGATCACCTGCCCGAGGAGCTGCGGTTGAAGAAGACCGTCGCCCGGCTGGCCACCTACCTGCAAGGCTACGGTGACCTCCTGGTCAGCACGAACAACTGGGATCCCGCTGTCCTGGAACGATTCCGGGCCGACTCGGTGGTCACGTCGATCCCCGGCGGCATCGACCACAAGGCCAGTGCCGAGCAGATCGAGCACATCGCGACGCTGATTCCCGACGAGTGGCTCGAACCGTCAGCCACCGGCAGCGCCCAGCAGTGTGTCGAGCGGATCCGCAAGGAGTTCGACTACGGCGCCGACGCGCTGATCATGCACGGCGCCACGCCTGACGAGCTCGAGCCCATCGTCGCGGAATACCGCGCCCAAGACCGCGCCTGACGTCAGCCGGCCGGCGCGAACTGGTAGGACGCCACGGTGATCGCCCGATCGTGGTTGCCCTCGTCGTAGAGCAGCACCCGGGCCAGCACCGCGGAGCGACCGGCGCTGGCCTGCGCCTGGGCGCGGAAGGGCCCGACCTTGCCGCGCGCCATGAACATCACGTGCGAGGACACCGCGGCCAGGCGATCCGTGCCGGCCAGGGCCGCGGCGGCGTCGCGCGCCGCGGTCTCCAGGATGACGAACTGCGGCCCGATGTGCAGCGCCGCGTCGGGGGAGGCGACCTCGGCGGCCAGTTCGGGCAGCGTCCACTGCCCGTCCGGTCGGCGGGTGCCGCCGAACACCTGCCACAGCGGCGGCAGCTCGGGCGAGTCGACCACCACGATCGGGTCCACGGGCATCTTCTGCAGCCCCTCCGGCGGGATGCCCAGGCTGATGCCCTGCCCCTCGGTCACCGCCAGCACCCGCTCCGGTCGCTGCGCGTCGACCAGCAGCGAACGGCTGTAGCCCAGTTGGCGTCCCTGCTTGAGGGTTTCGCCGCGCACCTCGAACCGCGTGACGTCGGTGCCCGGGTCGAGGATCTGGCAGGAGTGCACCACCGGGTTGGGAACGGCCTCGAGGTCCGACATGCCGCCGCCCTCGGGTGAGGCGATGCCCAGCACGGCCAGCAGCAGTCCACCGGCGGGATCACGCATGTCGTGGCGAACCGTGACGGTGTTGTCGGAGGGGCCCAGGTCCATCGAGTCGTAGGTGCGCCCGATATAGCGGTAGCTGAGCAGACCGCCCCAGCGAGAACGTAATTCAGCCGCATAGGCCGCCGGGTCGTCGGCCAGTTCGCGGATGTCTCTCGGCATTCGCCGTTACCGCCTTTCGGTCGGGCCGGGGTCGCGGCGCCAGACCAGGGTGCTGTGGGTGCTGCAGCTGTCGTCGGTCATGGTCGCCGACAGTGTCAGCAGGTCGCCGTCGATCTGGTAGCGCCGCAGCTGCGGGCGCGCGGTCAGGTCGGGCATGGTGGCCATGACAACGTCGTGGCGCACCGTGCCGGCCGCCGCGTCGACGTGAAATCTGCCGCCGTAGGCGATGTAGTCGCTGATCTCGTCGGTGGCGCCGGACGGGTCCGGCGCCAATTGCGCCGACATCCAACCGTCGCCGGTGTAGAGGATGAGCCCGCGGGGCCGTGGGCCGAGAGGATGCCGGGTGTGCCCCGCGTCGTCGCGGGCGACGAAGGATTCGAGCCGCCAGCCGCCGTGCAGAGCGTTGTCGGGCAGGGGCATTGGTGGTGGCGCCTCCAGTCTGGTCATCAGGGCAGGATCGCGGTGCGCAACACCGGCTGGGCGGCGGCCTGTCGACGGTGCAGGCCGTGCCGCAGCGCGCCGAGCAGCGCGGTGCGGGTTTCGCGCGGATCGATGAGTTCGTCGAACCCGAGACTCTCCGCGGAGTTGAACGAGGCCTGCAGTTCGGCGTCGTGCAACTTCTCGGAGAGTTCGGTATCGGCCTTGGCGGCGCGGCTCAGAGCGCCGGCGCTCATGGCGCCCATGGTGGCCCCGGGGTAGCCGAACGTCGCGACTTGCTCGTCGAACCCCAACAGCGACATCACCATTGACCCGAACCCGTACGCCTTGCGCAGCGTCAGGTGCAGCTTGAGGGTCGACGCCGTGGTCTGTGCCGTGAACATCCGGGCGCCGCTGAGCAACACGCCGGCTCGCTCGGAGTGGCTGCCGGGCAGCATGCCGGGATTGTCGGCCAGGAACACGATCGGCAGGTGAAAGGAGTCGGCGACCATGATGAAGTGTGCCGCCTTGTCCGCCGCGTCGGAATCGATGGAACCGGCCATGACCCGCGGCTGGTTGGCCACCACCGCCACCGGATGTCCGCCGAGGTGTGCCAGCGCGCACACGATCCCGCGCCCGAAGTGCGGCTGCACCTCCAACCAGTCGGCGGCGTCGAAGGCCACGTCGAGCACCGCCCGCATGTCGTAGACCCGGCGGTTGTCACGCGGGACGATGTCGAGCAGTTCGGGGGTGGGCCGCGGCCCGGCGTCGGACCCGACGGACCGGGCCGGGGGATAGGACCACGCGCTCGACGGGAAGTAGGACAGGTAGTGCCGGATGGTGTCCAGCGCGGCGACGTCGTCGTCGACCACGTTGTGGATCACCCCGCTGGGCAACGCGACCGCCGGGCCGCCGAGGTCTTCCTTTGAAATCTCCTCGCCCGTGGACTCTTTGACCACCGGGGGGCCGGCGGTGAAGATCGCGCCGTGGCGACTCATGATGCGAAAGTCGCACACCGGGGCGACCAGCGCGCCGTGTCCCGCCGAGGGGCCGAGGACGGCGGCGACCGTCGGCACCTGCCCGGAGCAGCGGGCCTGGGCGATCAGATCAGTCGGTGAGCGGCCGCCGTGCTTACCGGGCCGAAAGCCGGCCCCCTCGAGCAGCATCACCAGCGGAATCCGGTTGCGCAGCGCAAGTTCCGCGATGCGGTGGCGCTTCGAGTTGCTGCCCGCGCCGATGGTCCCGGCGACGGTGGTGAAGTCCTCGGCGCCCACCATTATCGGTGCGCCGTCGACCTCGCCCGAGCCGACCACGATGCCGTCGGCGGCGACCTCGCCGCCCACCAGGGTGCCGAGTTCGCGGAAGCTGCCCGGGTCCAGTAGCCGTTCGATGCGCGCGCGGGCGTCGAGCTTGCCGCCGCCGCGGTGTGCGGCGAGGCGGTCGGCGCCACCCATGGCCCGTGACCGGGCGCGGCGCGCCTCGAGGTCGGCCAGCGTTTCCGACCAGGCCGCCGAATTGGCCTGGGCGTCCGCGGTGCGCCGCGATTCGGTCATGCTCCTCCTCGCCGGCCGGATGTGAGATTGACCCTACCGAATTACTTACTGTAGCGTCCACGATCATGTCGGGGCCCCTGAAGATCGACCGTGGAATCCCCAGTCAACTCGACCGTGTGCCCGAACTCGCGCGCGCCCACGAACAGGCCGGCTACGACGGATGCTGGACCGGCGAGATCAACCACGATCCGTTCCTGCCCTTGACCTTGGCCGCCGAGCACACCACCACGCTGGAGTTGGGCACCAGCATCGCCGTCGCCTTCGCCCGCAACCCGATGACGGTGGCGAACGTGGGCTGGGACCTGCAGGCGTTCTCCCGCGGCCGGTTCATCCTGGGGTTGGGCACCCAGATCCAGCCGCACGTCGAGAAGCGGTTCGGGATGCCGTGGAGTCATCCGGTGCGGCGGATGGCGGAATTCATTGCGGCCCTGCGGGAAATCTGGTCCTGCTGGAGTACCGGGGAGCGCCTGGACTTCCAGGGCGAGTTCTACAACCACACTTTGATGACGCCGATGTTCACCCCGGAACCCTCGGAGTTCGGCGCGCCCAGGGTCTTCGTCGCGGCGGTGGGCACGGGCATGACGCAGATGTGCGGTGCGGTGGCCGACGGGCTGCTGGTGCACGCGTTCACCACCCGCAAGTACCTCGAAGAGGTCACGGAACCGGCGCTGGCCCGCGGCCTGCAGAGCAGCGGCAGGGACCGCGCCGACTTCGAGGTGTCCAGCCCGGTCTTCGTCGTCACCGGCCGCGACGAGCGCGAAATGGGCGCCGCCGCTGCGGCTTTCCGGAAGCAGATCGCGTTCTACGGGTCCACTCCCGCCTACCGACGGGTGCTGGAACTGCACGGCTGGGGCGATCTCCAGCCGGAGTTGCGGCGGTTGTCGCTGGCCGGCGAATGGGACGCCATGGCCGGGGTGATCGATGACGAGGTCCTGTCCGCGTTCGCGGTGGTCGCCCCCGTCGATGAGGTCGGCGCGGCGCTGGCGCGCCGTTGTGCCGGGGTGATCGACCGGGTCCTGCCGGGCTTCGCGGGTGAGACGCCCGAGCCGGTGATCGCGGCCGTGCTCAACGAGGTCCGCGCGTCGCGCGGCGACTGAGGAGAACCAGATGACGAACACGATCGGCGGTAAGACCGTCGCCATCACCGGGGCCGCGCGCGGTATCGGCCACGCCACGGCCAAGGCGTTGCTGGACAAGGGCGCCCGGGTGGTGATCGGTGATCGCGACGTTCCCGTGCTGGAGCGCGCGGTCGCCGAGTTGTCCGGCAGCGGGCCGGTCTCGGGGCACCCGCTGGACGTCACCGACCCCGAGTCGTTCGCGGCCTTTCTGGACCAAGCGCGCGCCGACGGCGGCGGGCGGGTGGACATCCTGATCAACAACGCCGGGGTGATGCCGGTGGGTCCGTTCCTGGAGCAGTCCGAGCAGGCCCTCCGCGCGGCCATCGAGGTGAACTTCTACGGCGTGCTCAACGGCTGCCGGTTGGTGCTGCCCGAGATGGTCGCGCGCGGCGGCGGCCACATCGTCAACATCGCCTCCCTGGCCGGCGTGGTGGCCGTGCCCGGGCAGGTGGTGTACGCCGGCACCAAGTTCGCGGTCGTGGGGCTGTCCACCGCGATGGCCGACGAGTTCGCCGGGCGTGGCGTCGACGTCAGCGTCGTGATGCCGCCGTTCACGCGGACCGAACTGATCGCCGGGACCAAGTCGTCCGGTGCGAGCCGGCCCATCGAACCGGAGGTGATCGCCGACGCGGTGGTCCGGGTGCTGAACAAGCCCAGGACCCATGTCGCCGTGCCGTATCCGATGCGGTTCGTCTCGCCGATCCTGGCGATGCTCGGGCCGCGGACCCGTCGGCGGCTGCACAAGGCGATGGGATCGGACCGGCTGTTCCTGGACTTCGACGAGGACGCCCGGCGCGCCTATGCGGACCGCGCGGAGTCGGCGACCGGGGTGGTTTCCGAGAGCTGAGCGGGCTGCGATCCCGTTACTGAATGTCTTACCGCAACTGCTACTGTGGATGCACCCACTCGGAGGTCCCCGGTGGTGGGACGGCAGGCGGGAGCTGTGATGAGCGATGCGACCACGATCGAGTCGGCCGGCGCGATGCTGGCCGACCCACAGGCATACACCGACGAGGGGCGACTGCATGCCGGGCTGACCCAACTGCGGGCCACCGCACCGGTCTCCTACGTCGACGTGGGCGACTACGCGCCGTTCTGGGCGATCACCAAGCACGCCGACATCATGGAGATCGAGCGGGCCAACGATATCTTCACCAACTCGCCGCGACCGGTGCTGATCACGCGGGAGGCCGACGAGCAGCAGGCGGCCGTGGGAATCCGGACGCTGATCCACATGGACGACCCCGAGCACCGCGACTTCCGCGCCATCGGCGCCAACTGGTTCCGGCCAAAAGCCATGCGGGCGTTGAAAGCCCGTGCCGACGAGCTGGCCAAGCAGTTCGTCGACAACATGGTGGCGGCCGGGCCCGAGTGCGACTTCGTCCAGCAGGTGGCGGTCAACTATCCGCTGTACATGATCATGTCGCTGCTGGGCGTGCCGGAGCAGGACTTCGCTTCGATGCTGAGGTGGACCCAGGAAATGTTCGGCAACGACGACGACGAGTTCAAACGCGGGGACAGCAAGGAAGAGCAGATGATGGCGCTGCTCGAAATGTTCCAGTACTTCACCGAATTGACCGCCGCGCGCCGTGCCAACCCCACCGACGACCTGGGCTCGGCGATCGCCAACGCAACCATCAACGGCGAGCCACTCTCCGACATCGACACCGTGTCCTACTACGCGATCGTCGCCGCGGCCGGCCACGACACCACCAGCGCGAGTATCTCCGGCGGAATGCATGCGCTGATCGAGAACCCGGATCAGCTGGCCAAGTTGCAGGCGGATCCGGGTTTGATGCCGTTGGCGGTCGAGGAGATGATCCGCTGGACCACGCCGGTCAAGGAGTTCATGCGCACCGCGCAGCAGGACTACGACCTTCGCGGGGTGCGGATCGCGGCGGGGGATTCGGTGCTGCTGTCCTATGTGTCGGCCAACCGCGACGAGGACATCTTCGATGACCCGTTCACCTTTGACGTGACCCGAGATCCGAACAAGCACATCGCCTTTGGCTACGGCGTGCATTTCTGTCTGGGGGCGGCGCTGGCGCGCATGGAGGTCAACAGCTTCTTCACCGAGTTGCTGCCGCGGCTGAAGTCGGTGGAACTGACCGGACCCGCGCAGCACGTGGCGACCACGTTCGTCGGCGGACTCAAGCATCTGCCGATACGCTACGAACTCGCCTGATCCCTCGATGTAGCGGAGAAGCCATGGTTTTCGCTGAGAAGTACGGTCCGTGGGCGCTGGTTGCCGGCGCCTCGGACGGCGTGGGTGCCGCGCTGGCCGAAACGCTCGCCGAACGCGGGCTCAACGTGGTGCTCGTCGCGCGTCGAGAGGCCAAGCTGCGCGAGGTGGCCGACGGCATCGCCGAGCGGATGGCCGTCGAGACGAAGGTGGTCGCGGTGGATCTGTCCGCTGCGGGTGCGACCGAGACCATCTGCGCGGCAACGGAAGGACTGGAGATCGGCTACCTCGCGTACTGCGCGGGGGCGGACCCGGAGTTCAGTCCGTTCCTCGCCAAGCCAGTCGCGAGCGCCGAGGCGATGCTGGAGCGCAACTGCGCAGTGCCGATGCGGCTGTGCCATCACTTTGCGCCGGCCATGGTGGAGCGCGGACGCGGCGGAATCCTGATCTTCGGCTCGGGGGCCGGGTTTGTCGGCGGCCCCAACATGGTGGCCTACGGCGCCTCGAAGGCGTTCGACATGGTCTTCGCCGAGGCGCTGTGGAGCGAACTCCACGGCAGTGGCGTCGATGTGGTGGGCCTGATCCTGGGCAAGACCGATACTCCGGCCTTGCGCGCGCTCGAGCACAGTCGCGGCAACATTGCCTCGCTCGAGGAAACCCCCGACGGGGCCGCGCCGGTCGCGCTCGTGGTCGAGACCGCGATGAGCAACATGGCCAACGGCCCCACCGTCTACGTCGGCGCGGACATGGCCGCTGCCGCAGGCATGTTCGCCTCGATGGGTCGCAATGACGCCGTGCGGATGATGACCCAGATGATCAACACCACGATGGGCGGCTGACCCGCCCGCCTACCGGGCCGAGGAGTTGGCCTCGGCGGCGGCGGTCAGGGCGTCCATGCCGCTGCTGCCGTTGCTGCGGTCGCGTTCGTGGGACAGGGCGCGGATTTCGACGTCGTGTCCTTCGACGGATTTGCGTAGTGCTCCGACGGTGGCCTGGTCCTTGGGGATGTGTTGGAACGGGTCGAATTGGTAGAGCTTCATGGCGTTCTCGTGGGTGATCTTGTTGATTTCCTCGTCGGTGACGTCGTAGGTGTCGAAGACCGCCGAGAGTTCTTCGGGGGCCCCGGGCCACATCGAGTCCGAATGCGGGTAGTCCATCTCCCAACAGATGTTGTCCACCCCGATCAGATGCCGGTTCTTCACCCCCACCGGATCGGAGATGAAACACGTCATGAAGTGCTCCCGGAACACCTCCGAGGGCAACTTCCCGCCGAAGTCCTGATGGGTCCAGGTCGAATGCATCTCGAAGGTGCGGTCCACCCGATCCAAGAAATACGGAATCCACCCGGTGCCGCCCTCACTGAGGGCGATCTTGAGGGTGGGGAATTCCTTGATCGGCGCCGACCACAACAGATCCGCGGCGGCTTGGACGATGTTCATCGGCTGCAACGTGATCATCACGTCCATCGGCGCATCCGGGGCGGTGATCGCCAGCTTGCCCGACGACCCGATGTGCACGTTCATCACCGTCTCGGTATCGACCAAGGCCTCCCAGACCGGGCGCCAGTACTCCAGATCGTGGAAGCTCGGATATCCGAGGGTGGAGGGGTTTTCGGTGAACGTCAATGAGTGCACGCCCTTGTCGGCGACGCGGCGGATCTCCTGGGCGCACAACTGCGGGTTCCAGATCGCCGGGATCGCCATCGGGATGAACCGCCCCGGGTGCGACCCGCACCATTCGTCGATGTGCCAGTCGTTGTAGGCCTGCACCAACGCCATCGAGAACTCGTCGTCATCGGTGGCGAACAACCGCGCGGCGAAACCCGGAAACGACGGGAAGTTCATCGTGGCCAACACTCCACCGGCGGACATGTCCTTGACCCGCTCGGTCGGGTCATAACAACCCTTGCGGATCTCATCGAGACCCTGCGGCTCCAGGCCGTACTCCTCCTTGGGCCGGCCCGCCACCGCATTCAACGCGACGTTAGGAATCACCACATCCCGGAACTGCCACGTGTCCGAACCATCGGCGTTGTGCACCAACCGCGGCGCCTCATCCACATACTTCTTGGGCAGATGATTGGCGAACATATCCGGCGGCTCAATGATGTGATCATCCACCGAAATCAAAATCATGTCGTCCTTGTGCACCGCGCGCCCACCCTTCCCGTCGGCCATACCGTTACGCCCCACGATAGCGGGTGCGGACGGGTTCGGACAGGGCAAAGGAACTTTACATCTGTCAGCGAATCTGTATCACCGGTTCAGGCGGTGAGCAGCGGGGCGAGCCACGAAAGTTGCGCGGGCAGTTGCGCGCTCCAGAATGCGCCGTTGTGCCCGCCGGGGGAGAAACCGCCCGCCGGCGGGGTGGGCAACTGCGCGATGAACTCCCGGGTGGCGCCGTAGAACGGATCGGAGGTGCCGCAGTCGATGCGCAGCGGGATGGACCCCAGTTCCGGCAGGCCCCACACGCTGTTGGCCGCGTAATCTTCGGCGCTGTCGAACGCACCGGGTGCCGCGGCGCCCGACGAGGTCCACAGCGCGGGACTGACGGCAGCGATCGCCGCCGTCCGGGCCGCGCCCAACCGCGCGCCGAGCAACAACGCGCCGTAACCGCCCATCGACCAACCGAGGAACGCCACCCGCGAGGTGTCCAGACCCTCGGAATCCAGGAGGGGCAGCAGTTCGTCGAGCACCATCGCGCCGGCGTCCTCACCGGAGGCGCGCCGGTGCCAGTAACTGCCACCGCCGTCCACGGCCACGACCGCGAACGGCGGCAGGCCGGCATCGACGGCCTGCGCCAGACCCTGCTCCACGCCGCCGGCCATCACGGTGGCGGCGTTGCTGTCCTTGCCGTGCAGGGCGATGACGGGCCGCAGGGCCGCGGTCTGACCGGGCGGGCGCGCGATGGCCCAATTGGTCGTGACGCCGCGCGCCGCGGACGCGAAGGATCCGGTAACCATCGTGGGGGCGCCCGGAGACGGTGCCAGCGGTGCGGTTGGGGACAGCGGGACTGGTGATGCGCCCGCAGTGGCCCCGAAGCGCGGCGCGAGCGCCGAACCGCCCACCGCGGCCGCGCCCGCGGCGCCCATCGCGAGGCGCAGAACCGCTCGTCGACTCAGCTCCGACACCCTCGATATCTTGCCAGCGCCTGTGTGTTTGGTCGAAAACGCCCAGCGTATGGGGCATCGCTGGCAGCATGCTAACCGTGACGGCAGCAGTCACTCCCAAGGGAGAACGTCGACGGTGCGCACTGGTCAGTGCCGCCGCCGAATTGCTCTGCGAAGGGGGCTTCGAGGCGGTGCGGCATCGCGCCGTCGCCCGTCGCGCCGGTCTGCCGCTGGCATCGACCACCTACTACTTCTCGTCGCTGGACGACCTGATCGTCGCGGCCGTCGAATACATCGGCATGCGCGAGGCCGCGGTGCTGCGCTCCCGGGTGAAGGCGTTGCCGCGCCGGCGCCGCGGTTCCGAATCGACCGCCGACGTTCTGCTCGAGTTGCTGATCGACGACGACGGACCCAACACCCGGGCCCACGAACAGTTGATCTCCCGCTACGAGCGCTACATCGCCTGCGCGCGCCAACCCGCGCTGCGCGACATCCAACGCCGGATGATGCAGCAGCGCGCGGAGGCCATCGCGGAGGCGGTCGACCGGTCGGGCCGTTCGGTGGGCACCGGGCTGATCTCCACGCTGCTGTTCGCCATCGACGGGGCGGTGGTATCGGCCCTCGTCGACCCATCGGGGACACCGCGGGCGACCGCGCGCACCTCCCTCATCGACGTCATCGACGCCCTCGCGCCGTATGACCACCAACGCGCCGCCGGGTGACACGACGGCGCTTCTCGCCGAATGTTCACCGTTGCGGGTCCGCGCGGGTTGAAGATGAGAACCGCAGCCGCGAACCGAGGGAGACGAGATGGCCGAGACGAAGGCAGCCGGCGAGGAGCCTCAGCTCAAACGCGTGCTGGGCCCGGGCCTGCTGCTGCTCTTCGTCGTCGGCGACATCCTGGGCACCGGGGTCTACGCGCTCACCGGTGACGTGGCCGGCGAGGTGGGCGGCGCGGCATGGCTGCCGTTCCTGATCGCATTCCTGATCGCCACCGTCACGGCCTTCAGCTATCTCGAGCTCGTCACCAAGTATCCGCAGGCGGCCGGCGCTGCGCTGTACGCGCACAAGGCGTTTGGGATCCAGTTCGTGACGTTCATCGTCGCCTTCATCGTGATGTGCTCCGGCATCACATCGGCCTCCACGGCGTCGCGCTTCTTCGCGGCCAACTTCTTCGTCGCATTCGACTTCGACTGGGGCAAGGCCGGTGTCGTCATCGTCGCGCTGCTGTTTATGGCGCTGCTGGCGGTGGTGAACTTCCGCGGCGTCGGCGAGAGCGTCCGGCTCAACGTGGTCCTGACCATCGTCGAGATCAGTGGCCTGCTGCTGGTGATCTTCGTCGGGCTGTGGGCGTTCACGGGTGGCGGTGAGACCGTGGACTTCTCCCGCGTCATCGCCTTCGAGACCGCGGAGGACAAGAACGTCTTCCTCGCGATCACCACGGCCACGTCGCTGGCGTTCTTCGCGATGGTCGGTTTCGAGGACTCGGTCAACATGGCCGAGGAGACCAAGGACCCGGTGAAGACGTTCCCGAAGGTGCTGCTGACGGGCCTGGGCATCGCCGGGGTGGTCTACGTCATCGTCGCTGTCGTCGCAGTAGCGCTGGTGCCGGTCGGCACCCTGGAGGCCAGCGACACCCCGCTGGTCGAGGTGGTCAAGCTGGGCGCACCCGACCTGCCGATCGAAACCATCCTGCCGTTCATCTCGATGTTCGCCGTCGCCAACACCGCGCTGATCAACATGCTGATGGCCAGCCGGCTGATCTACGGCATGTCCCGGCAGCGGGTGCTGCCGCGCGCGCTGGGCGCGGTGCACCCGACGCGGCGTTCGCCCTGGGCCGCGATCATCTTCACCACGCTCATCGCCTTCGGCCTGATCTTCTACGTGACCGCCTTCGCCAACTCCAACGCCATCGCGATGCTCGGCGGCACCACCTCGCTGCTGCTGTTGGCGGTGTTCGCGATGGTCAACATCGCAGTGCTGGTGTTGCGCAGGGACGTTCGCGCCGCCGGCGGACACTTCACCACGCCCACCGCGCTCCCCGTCATCGGCTTCATCACGTCGCTGTATCTGGTCACGCCGCTGTCGGGCAGGCCCGGCCAGCAGTATCTGCTCGCCGGCATCCTCATCGCGATCGGCGTGGGCCTGTTCTTCCTCACCATGGCGATCAACAAACAACTCGGCATCCGCGAGGGCATTGTCGACCCGACCAAACTCGGCGAAGCGCCCGACTAACCGTGCGGCAGTGCCGCCTATCGGTAACCACGGGAAAGAAGATGGCGGGCACCGGCGCTCATGGCTTCGGGCCCGGCGACGTGAAAGCCGAAGGCGTTGGCCAACCGGTCGGTGATGTTGAACGCCAGGCACACCGCAAGGGCGTCCTCGAGCTGCTGCGGCGACACCCCCGCGGCCAACACCGGCCGAACGTCCTCGGCATCGATGGTGTGGTCGCGGGTGAGCTTCCCGAGCAGGATGAGCGTCGCCCGAAGCGGTTCTTCGATCGGCGCGGTCGTCACCTCGGCGAGTGTGGCGGCGACTGTGCGGTCCTGGCCGTACCACATGCTCGCCGTGGCCGAGTGCGCCGCGATACAGAACGGACACTCGTTGACTTTCGAGACGAACGCGGCCATCAACTCGCGATCGCCCACCGACCATGCTGACGGTCCGCGCATGGCCTCGTGCGTCAGAGGGCCGGCCCCATAGAAGTCCGGGCGGTAGAAGGCGAGCTTGACGGCGTCGACCACCGGTTGCCGCGACATCAGCCGAATCAGCGTGAACAGCGCCCGGCTGCGCAGTCGGTGGCCGCGTTCGAGGATTTCAAGTCTCATCGTGGGTCCTCAGCGCTTCGGCCAGGGCCGCCAGGGCGCCGGTGTGCTGCCGGTGGGCCTGCCCGACGGCCGCGCACACCACGACCTCGAAGACCTGGTCCTCGCTCAGGCCCGCGGTCCGGACCGCGGCGATGTCCTCGTCGGTCACCCGGTGCGCGCGGTGGGCCACCTTGTCGACCAGCGTCCTGACCGGTTCGTCGAGGCCGGCGTTGTCATAGGCGGATCGGCGCAATGCCGGCGGCGCCTTCCCGCCCCGGCCGAGGACTCGCGCGACAAGTTCGCGCTGTAGCTTGCGGATGTCCGACATGGCGGCCACCTCCCGGGTGCACTCGTGACAGCGTCCATCTCCATTAGACGCCGCAGGGGCTACCGGATTTCAAGAAAATTCACGCCAGCCCCGCCTCGCGTAACCGCTCCAGCCGGGTGGCCAGCCGCACCGTGCGGTGGCTGTTGCCGTCGAGGGCCACGTAGCGGTCGGCGAAGCCCGCCAGCAGGGCGTCGTCGAGGCGGCGCACCGCACCGGCCGGATAGCGGTACGCCAGCGCGGCGTTGACCGCGTCGGTGTCCACCCCGGCCAGTGCGGCATCGAGGGCATCCAAGGAGTCGATGCCCAACTCGAGCAGCAGCCCGGAGATCCAGTCGTAGTGCTCGGTGCGTGACCAGCCCGCATCCGGGAAGCGGTTACCCAGGTGGGTGGCCAGCACCGCGGTGGAAATCCTTGGCTCGCTGTCGGATTCGGGGGCGCGCTCGACCATCGGCGCCGAGCGCAGCCGATCCCGGATGGCGGAGAACTCGCGGTCGGCGAGCTCGAGCAGCCCGGCCGCCAGCGTGAAGCGGCGGTCGAGGTCCGGCGCGTCCTCCTCGGGGATCGACCCCTTGTAGCGGATGTCGTGCTCGAACTCGGCCCACGCGTGCTGCAGGATGGTGCGCACCTGCACCGAGGCGGGCTGTTGCTCACCCTCGGCGGCGATCAGCAGATGCCTACTCGAATAACCCCAGCGGCCGGTGCTCGCGGTCTCCAAGCCCATGTCGCGGTCGTCGAGCAACCGCATCTCGTCGCCCAGCAGGTTGGCCACCGCGCCCACGTCGTCGCGCAGATAGGTGATGACGCGCAGCCCGATCTGATCGGTGATCTCCGAGAGCGGATCGGTGTAGAGCACCTGACCGTCGATGCTGCGCTCGGCCTTCTCGGCGAAGGAGGCCACCGACTTGGTGCGCGCGGTGAGGCTCAGATAGTTGATGCCGGCCTCGTCGAGCAGGGCGCGTACCTGCTCGAGATAGCGGCCGGTGGATTCCTTGAGGGCGGGCCGGCGTTCGGCGTAGGCGGCGATGGCGTCGTGCACGGCCGGCGAGGTCGCCCGCCGCGGTGCGGGTTCCAGATCCTCGGGCAGCGTCGGGGTGACGATGTAGCCGGTGGCCCCATCCCCGTAGACGGTGACGTCGTCGGGCCGCTGCTGCGCGAGCATTGCCACATACGCGCACAGCACCGCGTTGACCGGATCCTCCGCGCGGCGCAATTCGCTTTTGCGTTCGGCGGTTTCGACGCCGTCGCGCAGCTCCATCCACTCCTCGTGGTCGGCCACCCGCAGCAGCGGCTCGCGGCGCGCCAGGTTCTCGATGTGATCCATCAGCAGCAACAACTCGGCGCGCAGCTTCGCCACCGTGCGTCCCGGTTTGGCCTTGTACTTCAGCGTGCGGCCCAGCCGGAACAGCGCGATGGTCGCCGGATGCGGGTAGACCTCGATGGCGCGCCGGGCCGAGGTCGAGCGCGGATCGATGTCGAGATCCAGCTCGCGGGCGAGGAGCGCGCCGCGCGGGGTCTCGGCGAACTCGGGCTTGCCGGTGTTGGCCGGGTGCGCACCGGCCTGGAAGCGGCCGAAGTCGGCGTTGAGCTCGCGCTCGCAGTCCCGCTGCCCGGTCGGGTTCACCACGATCAGCGGGGCATCGATGCCCACCACGCAGTCGCCCTGCACGTAGGGCTGCAGCGCGGCGAGGATGCTCGCGTCGTCGGTGGCCGCCCCCAAATAGCTCAGTCGACCGGTGTTGCCGTCGACCACGGCGACCCCGGTGGGCTTGCGCTGCCCCCACGCCAAGTCCAGACCGACGAAGTACACCGGTCCACTCTGCCTCATCGGGGCCCGGCTCCGCCCCAACCGGGCCCAAAAGCGGGGCCGTAAGCTGTGTCTTCGTGAGCATTCCCAATGTCTTGGCCAACCGGTACGCCAGCGCAGAGATGACGGCGATCTGGTCGCCGGAAGCCAAGATCGTCGCCGAGCGGCGGCTGTGGCTCGCCGTGCTGCGGGCCCAGGCCGAACTCGGCATCCCGGTCCCCGACGGCGTCAGCGACGACTACGAGCGGGTGCTCGAGAACGTCGACCTGGCGTCCATCGCCGACCGCGAGCGCGTCACCCGCCACGACGTCAAGGCCCGCATCGAGGAGTTCAACGCGCTGGCCGGCCACGAGCACGTGCACAAGGGCATGACCAGCCGCGACCTCACCGAGAACGTCGAGCAACTGCAGACCCGCCGCGCGCTGGAACTGGTATTCGCCCGCGGTGTCGCGGTGGTTGCGCGGCTGGCCGACCGCGCCGCGACCCACCGCGACCTGGTGATGGCGGGCCGCTCACACAACGTCGCGGCGCAGGCCACCACGCTGGGCAAGCGGTTCGCCTCGGCGGCCCAGGAGACGCTGCTGGCGCTCAACCGGGTGCGCGACCTGCTGGACCGGTATCCGCTGCGCGGGGTGAAGGGGCCGATGGGCACCGCCCAGGACATGCTCGACCTGTTCGACGGCGACGCCGCGCGGCTGGCCGAACTGGAGTCCCGGGTGGCGTCGTTCCTGGGTTTCGCCCAGGTGCTGGATTCCGTGGGGCAGGTCTATCCGCGCTCGCTGGACCACGACGTGCTCTCCGCGCTGGTGCAGCTCGGTGCGGGGCCGTCGTCGTTCGCGCACACCGTGCGGCTGATGGCCGGCCACGAGCTGGTCACCGAGGGCTTCGCGCCCGGTCAGGTGGGCTCCTCGGCCATGCCGCACAAGATGAACACCCGGTCCTGCGAGCGGGTCAACGGCCTGCAGGTGGTGCTGCGCGGCTACGCGTCGATGGCCGCGGAACTGGCCGGCGCGCAATGGAACGAGGGCGACGTGTTCTGCTCGGTGGTGCGCCGGGTCGCGCTGCCGGATGCGTTCTTCGCCCTCGACGGGCAGATCGAGACGTTCCTGACGGTGCTCGACGAGTTCGGCGCGTACCCCGCGGTCATCCAGCGCGAATTGGACCGCTACCTACCGTTTTTGGCGACCACACGGATTCTCATCGCCGCCGTGCGCGCCGGCGTCGGCCGCGAGACCGCGCACGAGGTCATCAAGGAGCACGCCGTGGCCGTCGCGCTGGCGATGCGCGAGGAGGGCCGCGAGCCCGATCTGCTGGACCGCCTGGCCGCCGACCCGCGGCTACCGCTGGACCGCGCCGCGCTGGATGCGGCGCTGGCCGACAAGGCGGCGTTCAGCGGAGCGGCCGGCGATCAGGTGGACGCGGTGGTCGCCGCGGTCGAGGAGTTGGTGAGCCGGTACCCCGAGGCCGCCAAGTACACGCCGGGCGCCATCCTCTGATTCCGGTTGTCGATGTGGCGTGATCTGCGGCCACCGCCGGACGTTTTCGCGGCGGTGATGGCGGCCGGCATCGTGTCGATCTCGGCGGCCGACCACGCGCAGCCCGGGATCAGCGTGGGCCTTGGGGTTTTCGCCGCGGTCGCGCTGCCCGTGCTGATGGTGCTCGCGGCCTCCGGCTGGGCCCGGAGTCCGCTGGACATGACCGACATCGACGTGGTGCTGCGGCTGTTCACCTACGTCGCGGCGTGCGCGGTCGTGGCCACCCGGTTCGGCGGCACCTGGGTGGTGTGGGTGCTGGCCGGGATGGGGCTTACGGCGTGGATGTCGTTGATGCCGTTGCTGATTCGCCGGATGCGCCGTATCGGGTGGCCGGCGCTGCGCGACCGGGCCCGCGGCGCGTGGGAGCTGGCCAGCGTGGCGTCCTCGGGCTTGGCGATCGTGTTCGCCGGGTTGCACCTCCTGTTCCTGGCGGTGCTGTTCTGGGTGGTGGCCCTGGCGGTCTACCTCGGGATCACGACGCTGATCGTGCTGCGCGCCGTGCGGGAACGGTTGGACCGCCACGGCTTCGAGCCGGACAGCTGGATCCTGATGGGCGCTCTGTCGATCGCCACCGTGGCCGGTGTGCACATCCACGCGCTGTGGCCCGCCCCCGTGGTGCAGCACACGACGGTGGTGACCTGGTTGGTGGCCACGCTGTGGATCCCCGCGCTGATGTTGTTCGGGGTTCGCGGGGTGCGCGGGGTGAACGGGAGGGTGCCGGTCCCCTCGGCGTGGTGGGCGATGGTGTTCCCGCTGGGCATGTACTCCTCCGCGACGTTCGCGCTGTGGCACGAGGTCGGCTGGGGCTGGCTCTATCCGGTCTCGGAGGCGTTCTTCTGGACCGCGCTGGCGGCCTGGTGCACCGTCGCGGTCCTCTTCCTACGGGGATTTCGGCGTGATCTTCCACGGTGAGCGTGGGAAATCACGCCGAGATCGCACGTCGGACCTGGGCGATGACGCGCTCGGGGTGCTCGGTCAGGTCCCACCAGGTGAATCGCAGCACCTGCCAGCCGAGTAGCGCGAGCTTGTTCTGGCGGTTGCGGTCGTTGACGAAATCGGTCACGTCGCTGTGGAACGCCCAACCGTCGATCTCGATCGCCACCTTCTGCAGGAGGAAAGCGACGTCGACGACGTAGCCCGCGATCGGGTAGTTGGCCTTCCAACCGGTGATGCCGGCGGCCTTCAGCAGCGAGATGAACAGCCGTTCGGGGGCCGAGCGCGCACCGTCGTCGGCGGCCTGGAGCAACATCCGCGCCCGAGGCGAACCGTACCGACCCTTGTTGCGCAGTTGGGCGCGCCACAGCTCCCGTAGCTCGGCGTCGCGTTGCAAGGCGCGGTCCAGGATCGGCACGCCGCCGCGTTGGATGCCGGCTTCGAGCGCGGTCAGCGGCAGTGCGGTGACCTGCAGCCCCCGCAGTTCGGTGACATCTGCCGTCGGGAGATCGCGGCGGCGCAGCTTCGTCCCGGGCCGCCGGCGCCCATTGGCCGCCCGGGGGACGGTCACCTCGACCCGGTCCGGCGCCGCACCGACCAGGCGATGCCACCACGCGGCGGACGCTCCACTGGCGGTTGCGGTGGGGCCGTAGCTCCAGACCGCGGCACGGATGCGCGCCGCGTCGGTGAACGGACGGTCGTCGGCGAAGAACACCCCCGGCGACAGCCGGCGCCAGCGCCCGGATACCACTCGTCGTCGGACCGCTTCCGGGTGCATGCCGGCGGAAGCGGCTTGGGCAAGGGTGATGACGCCGTCGTGGCGGCGCAGATACTGATCGACCATGCCTTGTTAGATGGTGAAACCCGCCCCGCGGTTCCCTCCACTTGCGATTTCGGCGTGGTTTTACACCGGGG